>JAUPMA010000109.1 GCA_030836935.1 Pseudomonadota bacterium
ACAGACCTGCATCAAGCTGATGACTGACGGTATTCTGCTGTCGGAAATTCATCACGATCCGCTGCTGTACCAGTACGATACGCTGATCATTGATGAAGCCCATGAACGCAGCCTCAACATTGATTTCCTGCTGGGTTATCTCTGGCAATTATTGCCGCGCCGGCCAGATCTGAAAATCATCATCACCTCCGCCACCATTGATCCAAACAGTTTTTCCCGTCATTTTGGCAATGCGCCGGTGATTGAAGTTTCGGGCCGCAGTTATCCGGTAGAAGTGTATTACCAGCCATTGCACGGTGATGATGAAGAAACACAACAAATCAGTTTGCCGCAAGGCGTGGTTGCCGCAGTCAATGAACTGATGCAGTTTGATGATGGCGATGTGCTGGTTTTTCTGAGTGGCGAACGTGACATCCGCGAATGCGCCGACGAGTTGCAGAAAATGAAATGGCGCAATACGGAAATCCTGCCGCTGCTGTCGCGCTTGTCCAACAGCGAACAAAACAAAATATTTCATCCCGCCGGCAAGCGCCGCGTGGTGCTGGCCACCAATATCGCTGAAACCTCACTGACGGTTCCCGGTATCAAATATGTAGTGGATTCCGGTCTGGCGCGCGTATCACGTTATGCCTGGCGCTCGCGCATGCAACGCCTGCCCATAGAAAAGATTTCGCAGGCTGCCGCCAACCAGCGCAAGGGACGCTGCGGTCGCACTTCTCCCGGCGTTTGTCTGCGACTGTACAGCGAAGAAGATTTTGGTCTGCGCCCTGCATTTACCGAACCGGAAATCCAGCGCACCAACCTGGCATCGGTTATCCTGCAAATGGAACATTTGCAACTGGGACATGTTGAAGATTTTCCTTTCATCGAGGCGCCGGACAGCCGCCTGGTCAGTGATGGCTACAAATTATTATTTGAACTCAACGCCATTGATGACAAACACCGGATCACTTCCATTGGCCGGAAACTGGCGCGCTTGCCGATGGATCCGAAACTTGGACGCATGTTGATTGAATCCGAAAAAGAAAGCGCACTCAACGAAGTTCTGATTATTACCAGCGCACTGGCCATTCAGGATGTGCGGGAGCGGCCAATGGACAAACAGCAGGCGGCTGACGAAGCGCACAAAAAGTTTGCCGACAATCGTTCCGATTTCATCAGCCTGCTTAACATCTGGCATGCCTGGCATAAACAGCAACAAAAATTATCTGCCGGTAAATTACGCCAGTGGTGCAAGGAAAATTTCATTTCCTGGCTGCGCATACGTGAATGGCGCGACACACACCAGCAGATTGCCGGAATGCTGGATGAACTCAAACTGCGATTCAACCAGCAACCCGCCGATTACAACGCCATACACCGTTCACTGCTCACCGGCCTGCTCGGCAACATCGGCATGAAAGGCGAAGAGCGTGAATACATTGGCGCACGCAATCGCAAATTTCTGCTGTTTCCCGGTTCCGGTTTGTTCAACGCACAACCAAAATGGATGATGGCTGGCGAAATTGTTGAGACCAGCAAAGTCTATTCACGATTAAACGCAAAAATAGATCCCTTGTGGATTGAACAAAAAGCCAAACATTTATTGAAGCGCAGTTACAGCAGCCCGCACTGGGAAAAACGCAGCGCCCAGGTAGCTGCACTGGAAAACACCACGCTTTATGGTGTGCTGATCAGCGCCCAACGCAAGGTGAATTACGGGCCGATTGATCCGGATGTATCGCGCAAGTTATTCATCCGCTCGGCACTGGTTGAAGGTGAGTACGAATCCGGTGCCGACTTTTTCCGCCATAACCGCAATCTGATTACCGAACTGGAATCACTGGAAGCCAAATCCCGGCGCCAGGATATTGTGGTAGATGACGAAGTTCTGTTTGAATTCTATGATGAAAAAATACCCGCCGGTATTTACAGCGGCGCGCAATTCGAGCAGTGGATAAAATCACTGGATGCGGATACCCGCAAGGCACTGCACTGGCAACGCGAAAATGTGATGCAGCATGATGCGGCACAAGTCACCACTGAACAATACCCCGATCACTTGCACAGCAACGGCATTGATTATCCGTTGCAATATCATTTCGATCCGGCACAACACTGTGATGGCATCACATTAATTACGCCCATTGCCGCCCTGAATGCACTCAATGCACAGCGCTGCGAATGGCTGGTGCCCGGCATGCTGCATGAAAAGATCACCGCCATGATCCGGTCATTACCAAAATCATTACGGGTTCATTTTGTACCGGCACCACAATTTGCTACCGCCTGCATGCAAGCCGTACAAATCAGCGACACATCACTGGCCACAGCCATGGCAAACCACCTCAAGAAAATCAGCGGCGTTGATATTCCATTTGATGCCTGGCGACTCGAATTGCTTGAGAGTCACTTATTGATGAATTTTCGCGTGCTGGACAACAACGGAAAAATCCTGGCAGAAGGCCGCGACCTGCAAGCCATTAAAGACAAGATTGGCAACACTACTGTAACCGTACCTGTCAAAACAGACACTCACAGCATTGAACGTGATGATGTCACGCC
>JAUPMA010000110.1 GCA_030836935.1 Pseudomonadota bacterium
AGCAAACTTGCCGCCGAATTGACACTGCCCAGCCAGAATGTACCCTGCCCGGATGTCAGACCGGTTGACCAGTATTGCCTGAAAACAACAGGAAAGAATCCGGCAATCACCACCGTGGCAAACACCGAGTTGGCCCAGTCATACAAAGCCCAGGATAGAACCGGTCGCGAATAAAACCTTGCAGCAGTTTTCACCCGACAAACCCCGCAAATATGGCGGACAGGGCAGAAAAAATCATTTTAGTTATACAGCCGTGATTCATTTAATCTTCTTTTTCATTGGCGAACCGTTACAATGTTATTTTTCCGCAGGTTATATAGCCCATTGGCGGATACCCTTCCACGCCAGTAAAACAGAACTGTTCAATAACATGCAAACACTCAATAAATTACTGCTGCTGATTATTGCGCTGGGTTTGCTGATTGGTATTTTCAGCCGCCCTGAACACCAGCACGATAACAAAACACCCTGGAACATCCAGCGTCTGCCAGATGGCCATATACATGTATTTGGCATCACCCCGGGAAAAACCACGGTGCAGGAAGCCAACCAGATACTTGGCCATTTTGCAGCAACCCGGCTTCATAACACCGAGCCGGCACAACTGATAGCCACACACGAAAACATGATGCTGGGTGAAGAAATGGCGCAACTTGATTTGCAGTACCAGATCGATGAAACAGAACTCGCCTACATGCAACAATCATCAACCGTATTCAGCCCCTGCCAGCCGGTGCAACTCACCACCGAAGATGAAATCGCCCTGCTCAACACGCCCATCGCAAAAATCATTTATACACCTGTTACCGATTACAGCACCAACAAAGTTGAGCATCACTTTGATGAAGCCGATGAGATCAGGCAAATAAACGAAACACAGCAAATCATGTTTTACAGGGAAATCGGCCTGACGGTATACATCAACAGCGACAAACCGGATGTGTTTGTATATGAAAGCAGGTAAAAAATGTTTAAAGTTTAAAGTCTGAAGTGCAAAGAAAATACTTTCCTTCAACCTTCAACCTTCAACCTTCAACCTTCAACCTTATCCTTGTACTTACCTGATGATCTTCCCCGATCTGCAAAACCAGATCCGCACGTTGCGGCATTTCAATCAGCATGTGATGCGTCAATCGCTGGTAATGCATGATGAACCGTTGCAGTTGCGCGGCGTTCATTCCCTGTTGCAGTGACGATTCCTGCAAGGCGCGCCACTCATGCACCTTTTCAAATGATGGCACTTTCAGCATCACCAGTACATCAAGCATTCCGAATAATTCCTGATACCCGGATGCCAGCCTGGCATTCACATATTGCCGCCACAATCCTTGCGCATCTTCCTGCGCTTCAAGCGCATTTACCGGTTGCTGCAATTGTGCAGCTGTCTGCGGCGTTGCGCCGACACACCAGCCTTCAAGCAAAATAATATCAACCGGATAATTGACAGACAGCCATTCATTTTCTGCAACGCGATCATCGCGCCCCTTGTCAAAGCGCGGCAAACTGACAGGCGTACCGTTAGCAAGTGCAGTCAGCACAGCCATAGCCAGCCCCACATCATGCGTGCCGGGTACGCCACGGGTTTGCAACAGGGGATGCACAGATTCTGCCAGCCCAGTGCGTTGCGCATAGGTTAAATAAAAATCATCCAGCGACAGCCGCACCACCGACTTGCCAAAACATTGCTGCAACAACAGAGCAAGCAATTTGCACAGTGTTGATTTGCCGGAACCCTGCGCGCCACTGATGCCAATAATTTTTTTGCCTTGCTGATACTGCGCATGCACCCATGCGGCCAGAGGCTCATACACTGAATCAAGATTATTCATTACCGGTTCGGCCGGAATATTTTCGGCCTGTAAAAGAGAAATAACTGCATCGCGTACTGTCATGATTTTGCCATTCTTCCTTACTCGCTGCTTTAATCTTGTAACTGACAGGGCAATTGCACTGCGCTTGTCAGGCTGGCTGCTATAATCGGAAACTCAACAATTTGAGGCTCGACAAAAATGAAACTTGCCATGATCGGTCTGGGTAAAATGGGCGCGAATATGGTGCGCCGTCTGGTAAAACATAACCATGAAGTCGTTGCCTACGACACCCATGCAGAGTCTGCACAGAATCTGGGCAAGGAATCGCCGAATATCACAGCTGTTAACAGCCTCAAGGCAGCCGTTAACGCATTGAAATCGCCACGCGTGTTCTGGTTGATGGTGCCACACCAGTTTGTCGATGCCTCCATCGGTGATTTGCTGGCTGCCGGTGTCGCCAGGGGCGATGTCATTATCGATGGCGGCAATTCCAATTACAAACAAAGCCAGCGCCGCGCGGCGCAACTGGCGCAAGAAGGCATTCATTTTGTTGACAGCGGCACATCGGGCGGCGTCTGGGGACTGGAAAACGGTTACAGCCTGATGGTTGGCGGCAGCCAGGAAGCCATTGCAATCATCCAACCGGCGCTGGAATCTCTCGCACCTTCTGCCAGCTCGGGCTGGGGCCATGTTGGTCCGGCTGGCGCCGGGCATTATGTGAAAATGGTGCACAACGGCATTGAATACGGCCTGATGCAGGCTTATGCCGAAGGTTTTGAACTGATGTCGGCAAAAAAGGAAATGCAGCTCGACATGAACCAGATTGCACACATCTGGCAACATGGCAGCGTAGTGCGTTCGTGGCTGCTCGATTTGATTGCCGATGCGCTTGATGACAAAAGTTTTGTCGATAACCTGAGCGATTATGTTGACGATTCCGGCGAGGGCCGCTGGACGATTGAAGATTCCATTGAAAATGCCGTGCCGACACCCGTGTTAAGCCTCGCCCTGCAAATGCGTTTTCGCAGCCGCCAGTCACCCTCGTATGCCGGTAAATTACTCAACGCCATGCGCGCCGGTTTTGGCGGCCACAGTGTACGCAATGCCAACAAGAAATAAAAAATAATAACAAGGAAAAATACATGACCGACAACATAACATGCACTGACAATACCGAAGCCTCCAACATTGTTATTTTTGGCGCCACCGGCGATCTTACCAAACGCAAACTGATGCCGGCATTGCTGAAAATGATTGAGTGCAAGCTGGTGCATCCGCAGAGCCGCATTATCGGCGTTGTTAACAAACGCACACAGGATGAATGGATACAGCTGATCAAAACCGGTATGGAAAAATACGCCCCGGCCGGCAGTCTTGATGAAGCAAAATGGAAGAGTTTTTCGTCCATGCTGCACATGGTGCCGGGCGATCTGTCGGATGCCACCACTTACAGCAACATCGCCAACGCATTGCAAAGCTTCAACGGCAAAAAAAACGCTTTGTTTTATTGCGCCATTCCTCCTCAATGGTATCCGCGGGTCACCCAGGGGTTGCATGATGTCGGTTTGACAGACCAGAAGGAAGGCTATCGCCGCATAGTTATTGAGAAACCGTTTGGCATGGATCTGCAATCCGCCCAGGAATTGAATTGCGCCCTGCAATCCGTTCTGCACGAATCGCAGATTTATCGTATCGATCATTATCTTGGCAAGGAAAGCGTGCAGAATCTTCTGGTATTCCGTTTCGCAAACAGCATTATGGAGCCGTTATGGAATCGCAATTACATTGACCACATCCAGATTTCTGCCGCCGAAACCCTGGGTATTGAATACCGCGCAAAATATTATGAAAATTCCGGTGCCCTGCGCGACATGATTCAAAGTCACCTGATGCAGGTAATGACGCTGGTGGCCATGGAACCGCCGGTTGAATTTACGGCTGATGCCGTGCGCGATGAAAAAATGAAAGTGCTGCGCGCCATTCGACGCTTTACACCGGATGACATAGATAAAGTAACCGTGGCAGCGCAGTACGCATCCGGAAATATCAATGGTGAAAAAGTTCCCGCCTATGTCACTGAGCAGGATGTATCGCCGGATTCTGCAACTGAAACCTTTGCCGGTGTTCGCTTTTATATAGACAAC
>JAUPMA010000111.1 GCA_030836935.1 Pseudomonadota bacterium
GGGTGAAGTGAAAAAGGAATATGCCGATATTTTGCGTCTGGCCGACTACATTTTTATCGAAGAACTGTACAAGCACGATTTGTATAACAAGGTGTCGCAGGCATTCACGGTGTTCCTGCCGGTGAAGTCTGTGGGTGTAACCGGAGATGGCCGCCGTTATCAGTATGTGGTGTCGCTGCGGGCGGTGGAAACCATTGATTTCATGACGGCGCGCTGGGCGCATTTGCCGTATGAATTCCTGGATCATGTATCGCGCCGCATCGTCAATGAAGTGAAAGGCATTTCGCGCGTGGTGTACGACATTACCGGAAAGCCACCGGGTACGATTGAGTGGGAATAATCAGGTTCTTGCGATGAGAACAATAGGCCGACGTAAACAGCGTGAATTGTCTGTGTATGCTTCAGGTGAGCAGTTGAAGCAAGGTGCATTGTTCAATGATGAAATGCATAAGCTGCCTACCGGACAACGCACCGCGATGCCAAAGGGTGTGTACCGTTATGCAACGCATGAAGAAGCTAATTTGCATTGGCTGGAGTCACTCGTGAAATTCATGGTGCACTATGCACAATGATGAATACAGTCGTCCCGCCACGCTCAATGACTTGAAGCGTATTGTTCAGTCCCTTAATCAGCAAGGTGCTGAATATATATTGATTGGCGGTTACGCATTGTTTTCACATGGTTACCACAGGGCAACAGAAGATATTGATCTTTTGGTGCCAGCAAGCGTCAGCTCATCGAAAGCTATTATTAACGCACTTCTTGTTTTATCTGATAAGGAGTCTGCGAATTTGAAGCCGGAATGGTTTGAGGAAGGCGATAATATTCGATTGGCAGATGAGGTTGTGGTTGATCTGATTTTCAAGACATGTGGGGAGAATTATGAAACGCTCTCACCTTATGTTGAAATTGTTGATCTGGACGGAATTCCGGTTAAAACCTTGTCGCTGGAAGGATTGCTGAGAACCAAACAGTCTGATCGTGATAAAGACAGAATGGATCGCATGGTTATTATGAAAGCGCTTGATGCAATGCGTAAGTGAAATGGAATTTTCAGACGAATACTGGATGCAGTGTGCGCTGGAGCTGGCGCAGAAAGCCGCAGCTGTTGATGAAGTGCCGGTTGGTGCGGTAATTGTGAAAGACAACCAGCTGATCGCCGAAGGCTGGAATCATCCGATCCAGTTGCATGATCCATCGGCTCACGCGGAAATGGTTGCACTGCGGCAGGCGGGTATCAGGCTGAACAATTATCGCCTGCCTGATACAACATTGTACGTCACGCTGGAGCCTTGCATCATGTGTGTTGGCGCGATGATTCATGCGCGGATCCAGCGCGTGGTGTATGCCGCACCGGATTCCAAAACCGGCGCTGCTGGCAGTGTGTTTGATTTGTTGCAGTCAGAAAAACATAATCACAAAGTTTCTGTAACCGGCGGTGTGCTGGAAACAGAATGTCGTGAAGTCCTGCTGGACTTTTTCAGGAAGAAGCGGCAGAAATAGCCGCTTTGCAGTCATTCCGGTTCCGGTTGACCGGAATCATTTTTGTTCCAGACAAACGAGGAATGTGTGATGAATAAATCTGTCAAGATGATGAGTGCAGTGATTTTGTCCGCGTTGTGTTTTCAGGCGAGCGCGGAAGATATGCTGAAAGTCAGCACAATCGGTTACGAACTGGCGCGTGATATGGCCAACGCCGCATTGCTTGAATGCCGCAAACAGGGTTATCAGGTGAGTGTGGCAGTGGTGGATCGTAACGGTAATTTGCGGGTGGCTGTGCGCGATGACCTGGCGCCGCGTTTTACGCTGGAGATTGCCGAACGAAAAGCGAACACAGTGATCATGTCCGGCATCAACTCCGGTGAATTTGTAAAAAATCGTGGCGATATCAAACAGGAACTCAATCATATTGATGGCCTGATCATGATGCAGGGTGGCGTGCTGATTGAAGCGGGCGGCATCAGGCTGGGCGCGATGGGCATAAGTGGTGCACCTGGCGGTGACAAGGATGAGAACTGTGCGAAAGTGGCATTGAAATTACTGGAAGAACGGCTGGAGTTTGCTGAATAAGTGTCAGGCAGCAATGGTTCTGTTTGCTGCCTCGGCAATCCTGCAATATTTGCCGTAATTATCCTGTCATCTGCTGCCGCTACCATGCGCCAGCATGATCCGGACATTCAATTACATCGCAGCAATACTGGTAGTGTTTTTTGGCTTGTGGCTGTTTTCTGGCAGTAACCGTCAGTACCTGCCCGCAACCACCGTCAATGATGTTGCTGATGCAACAAGTGAAATTCAGTCTGTGAGCGAGCCGCATTATCGCAATGCCCTGAGCCGCGAAATGCCTATGGATTTTCCCGACAGTCAGGATGTCGCCCATCAATCTTCAGCGGCTGTGAACAGTTCCCGGTTTGCGGCTGGATCAGATCAGGAACCGGCCGGCACATTACAGTTGCCGGCAGAAAAAGCAGGACGGATTGTGGTTGCTGAAAATAATCCTGTTACGGATGCTGTGAGTGATGCGAGCTGGTTTTCCGGGCTTGTAAACCGTGCGCGGGAGATTGGCGACAGAATTATCAATATTGAAATCTCCGGCAGTACTGACAAAGGAGTTGCCGGTGAGTCGGCCGATATTGCT
>JAUPMA010000112.1 GCA_030836935.1 Pseudomonadota bacterium
AGCACTTCGCGTATCAGTTCCATGCCGGCTCCGGTTTGCGCCGAAACCCAGATGCGTACCGCCCGGCCCGATTCATCGCGCTCAACGGACGGTTGCATGTCCATGCAATCAATCTTGTTCATGATATTGATGCGGGGCACCTCATCCGCACCAATTTCCTTGAGCACGCTTTCCACCGCCTGAATATTGTCCTGGCGCATGTCATCGGCGGCATCAATCACATGCAGCAGCAAATGCGCTTCCTCGGTTTCCTGCAACGTGGAACGAAAAGCCTCCACCAGATCGTGGGGCAAATGCCGGATAAAGCCGACCGTGTCCACCAGAATCAGCGACTGGCCATTCGCCAGTTGCAACTTGCGTAACGTGGGATCCAGCGTGGCAAATAATTTGTCTTCGGCATACACATTGGCCGATGTCAGCGCATTAAACAGCGTGGATTTGCCGGCATTGGTATAACCCACCAGTGACACGGTGGGCACTTCAGCCTTGCGCCGCGCCTGACGATTCTGTTCGCGCTGCTGGCGCACTTTTTTCAGGCGCTTGTTGATCTGTTTCATGCGATCGACCAGCAACCGGCGATCCATTTCAAGCTGGGTTTCACCCGGCCCCATCATGCCGATACCGCCGCGCTGGCGTTCCAGATGCGTCCAGCCGCGAATCAAACGTGTAGATAAATGCTTCAGCTGCGCCAGCTCGACTTGCAATTTACCTTCGTGGGAACGTGCACGCTGCGCAAAAATATCCAGAATCAGGCCGGTGCGATCCAGCACCCGGCATTCGAATACTTTTTCCAGGTTACGTTCCTGCGACGGCGTCAGGCTGTGGTTGAATAAAATCAGCTCGGCTTTCTGTTCTTTCACCAGTGCCGCAATTTCATCCACCTTGCCACGGCCGATAAAGTACTTGGAATCAGGCGTTGTGCGCCGCGTTGTACTCACGGCGATGACATCCGCACCGGCGGAAGTGGCGAGCTCACGAAACTCATCGAGGTATTCACGACGCGACTCATCGGACATATCCATGTGAACCAGAATGGCGCGTTCGCCAATGGCAGGGCGTTCAAACATATTCAAGTTTCAAGTAGCAAGGAACAAGTGGCAAGGATAAAGCTTTTCCTTGCTACTTGCTCCTTGTAACTTGCTACTTCGTTCAAAACAAAACAGCCGCAAATTGCGGCTGTTTAGAATAAACGTCAGAACAGTGAACAAGGCTGGTCAGGTATTACCCTCAGGCATACCACCGGTATCGTCATCATCATCCATACCGGCACCGGTCCACTTGATCTGCCGGGCCGGGACAACCGTGGAAATTGCGTGCTTGTAAACCATCTGGGTAACCGTGTTACGCAGCAGGACTGCAAACTGGTCGAATGATTCGATCTGGCCCTGCAGCTTGATGCCATTCACCAGATAAATTGAAACCGGTACACGTTCCTTGCGCAGCGCATTCAGATAGGGTTCTTGTAGTGATTGCCCCTTTGGCATATTCCTCTCCCGTGCTGTTATTCGTCAGCTGTTGTTATTGGCTATGTGGTCATTTAGGTACAGACATTCAAGAGCATAGTGAAGTTTTCAGATTTTTCACCACATCCGGGAAAATCCCCGGATCAATATCATACGCATTGCATTCCGGCTCCCTGCGCAGCCAGGTCAGCTGACGCTTCGCCAGCTGGCGCGTGGCATTGATGCCCTGCTCCACCATGGTGGCGTAATCACACTGGCCATCCAGATATTCCCACACCTGCCGGTAACCGACACAGCGCATGGACGGCATGGACAAATCCAGATCACCCCGGGCGCGCAGGGCGCGAACCTCCTCTACCAGGCCCTGCTCCAGCATGAGATCAAAGCGTCGTGCAATGCGCACACGCAACTGTTCCCGATTGGCCGGTATCAGCGCAATCTTGATGACATCGTAAGGCAGGGGATTTTCATGCTGCTGCGCCCACAACCGGCTCATCGGCATGCCACTTGCCATATACACTTCGAGCGCACGCTGGATGCGTTGCGGATCGTTGGGATGGATGCGTGCGGCGGATACCGGATCAACCTGCGCCAGTTTTTGATGCATCACTTGCCAACCCTGTTGTGCCGCTTCGGCTTCAATACGTTGACGCACTTCGGGTTCGGCCGAAGGCAGTTCCGACAAGCCCTGCTGCAAGGCGCGGAAATACAGCATGGTGCCGCCCACCAGTAACGGAATCCGTCCATGTGCCGTAATCCCTGCCATTTCACGCAAGGCATCTTCACGAAAATTCGCCGCAGAATAGGCTTCAGCAGGATCAATGAGATCAATCAGACGATGCGGCGCGCAGCGCAGGGTATCGGCATCGGGTTTGGCCGTGCCGATATCCATGCCGCGATACACCAGCGCCGAATCCACGCTGATGATGTCGCAGGGCAACTCACGCACACACTCCACCGCCAGCGCGGTTTTGCCCGAAGCGGTAGGCCCCATGATGAATACGGCCTTGGGAGCATTGGCCAAACCGCAGGATTGAATTTGTAAAAACATGGCGTGAAGAATATTAGGAAGCCCTGAACAATTCCATCCAGAAATTGTTCAGAACTTCCGAAGATATAAGGTAGGATTCGGTATCTTCTGCAAAAACAATCCATATCCATGAATGTTCAAGTCAGCGAACTGATCGTCAAATACATGGAACGCCTCGGCATCGAAGTCATCTTCGGCATGCCCGGCGCGCACATTCTGCCCGTTTACGACAGCCTGTACGACTCAACCATCCAGAGCGTGCTGGCCAAGCATGAACAGGGCGCGGCGTTCATGGCTGGCGGTTATGCCCGGGCATCGGGAAAAATCGGCGCCTGCATCACCACCGCCGGGCCCGGCGCAACCAATCTGGTCACCGGTATTGCCAATGCGTATGCCGACGGGCTTCCAATGCTCATCATCACGGGTGAAGCTCCTACCTACATTTTCGGCAAGGGCGGTTTGCAGGAAAGCTCCGGTGAGGGAGGCAGCATTGATCAGAAAGCTCTTTTCCAGGGCATTACCCGCTACCACAAAATCATCGAACGTACCGACTATCTGACCAATGTACTGAATCGCGCCAGCCAGATACTCACCTCACCCGATTCCGGGCCGGTGCTGCTGAGCCTGCCGGTCAACGTGCAAAAGGAAATGGTGGACGATGCCATTCTGGGCAACATCAAAACCGGCCCCGTTGTCCACGCGCCGCGTGACCAGTCGCAACCCATCGCGCAACTGGCACAGCTGCTGGTGGAAGCCCGGAATCCGGTCATTGTCGCCGGTTATGGCTGTATCAAATCCGGTGGCCAGGCCCTGGTTACCAGACTCAGTGAATCGCTGAATGTGCCGGTAGTCACCAGCCTCAAGGGCAAGGGCGCCATCAGTGAAAACTCGCGCCTGTCACTGGGCAGCCTCGGCGTTACCTCTTATGGCCCGGCCTATCGCTACATTGCCGAAGAATCGGATCTGATCGTGTTTCTGGGTGCCGGTTTCAACGAACGCACCAGCCACCTGTGGGACAAAAAATTGCTGGGCAATAAAAAAATTGCGCAGGTGGATATCAATGAAGACCAGCTGGAAAAGGTATTCCAGGCGGATGTCGCCATTAACGGCGACATCAAGGAAGTGCTGTCCAGTGTACTGACCCAGCTGGAGGCCTGCCGCTACAAGCGCAAGAATCCCACCAAGATTCGCCACGATCATGCACCGACACAGCAACCGGCTGACAGTGATTATGCCGAATTCAAAAACCGTTTCCCGCTGGTGGAAAAGTTTTATGCACGCCTGAACGAGGCGCTTCCCGACAACACCTGGGTGTTCGATGACAACATCATTTTTGCGCAGAACTTTTATAAAGTAACAACTGGCAACCGCTATTTCCCCAACAGCGGCATCTCGTCACTGGGCCATGCCATTCCCGCGGCCATCGGCGCGCGATTTGCAGATAAAAAATCCGCCTGGGCCATACTTGGGGATGGCGGATTCCAGATGTGCTGCATGGAAATCATGACCGCCGTGAATTACAGCATCCCGCTCAATATTGTGCTGTTCAACAATTCAACCATGGGCCTGATACGCAAAAACCAGACGCAGCAATACCAGGGGCGTTTCATTGATTGCGATTTCATCAATCCGGACTACGCCACGCTGGCGCATTCGTTTGGTATCCGACACTTCAGGATTGAAACCATGCAGGATCTGCCGGTTTTATTTGATTCGATGGATTTTCATCAGGACATCAATCTGATTGAAATCATGATTGACCGGGACGCTTTCCCGAATTATTCCTCCAGGCGTTAATTGCGCATGGATCATATGACCCTGCCGTGCCTGCAAGATTGCATCCGGCGTTATCACACACTCATTCCGCAACTGGAATACATCACCAAACCGCTGCCGGATTTTATCTCGCAGGCCGAGGCGGGAAAACCGGATGCGCTGATTCATCTTTATGAAAATGTGTATCCGCTGCTGGAAAAATTTTTATGGTCCGGCAACGCAGATTTTCACCCCCTGCTGGCGTGTTATCAGTCACTGTTCCGTGAGCAGGAAACCCTGATTGAGCAGAACAGCAGGAATGATCGTTACAATTTCATCCTCAGCATCACAGTAGCCGATCGCCCACCGCATTTACGCGCCTGTCTCGAAAGTATTCTTCAGGTTTGTCAATTGTATGGTTATGGCGGCAAAACAGCCGGCTATTACGACAAGATCAAAGTGATTGTTGCAGAAGACAGCGCGGATGAGAGAAACATTCTCCGCCATATCGAACTGGTCAATGAATACCGGCAGAGAGGGTTGAATGTTGTACATTTCAATCAGCCGGAACAGCATGAACTCCTGCAATCCATTCCACCGCCTCTGCGCGAACGGCTTGGCAACATCCTCACCACCCAGCCGAAAGAAAAGTTTTTTCTGAAAGGCCAGGCTGCCAACCGCAATCTCAGTTACCTGAAGTTTCTGCAGCTGACAAAAGACAGAAATAAAACACTTTATTATTTAGTGGACAGCGACCAGTCATTTTGCGTGAACCGGCAGACCGCAACCGGTGACGAAGCGGTTTACGCGCTGAATTATTTTCACTGCATCAATAAAATATTCCGCGACACCGATACGCTCATGCTTACCGGCAAACTGGTGGGCGATCCGCCGGTTTCGCCCGCCGTGATGACATCCAATTTTCTGGATGACATCACCGCCTTTTTTACCACGCTTGCACATACCCGTGGCAATCAATGCTGCTCTTTTCATGGTTTGCCGGAGCATCCTGCCAACGATGCCGCCTACCACGACATGGCCAGTCTGTTCGGCTTCAAAAACAAAGACGCAACCTTTATCTACCGTTGCCGGCTTGAAGGTGAACATAACCATGAAGCCTGTCTGCGCGATTTCTCGCAACGGCTTAACAGCTTTTTCTTTGGCGAACATTTAACGCGCAAGACATTTTTCTCTTACGGCAACGGTTTTGATGAGATTGTGCCTGCGAGAACCATTTATCCCGGCAATTACATTGTCAATTACGAAGGTCTGAAATACATCATTCCGTTTGGACATTTGCGTTTGCGCATGTCAGGGCCGACAGCCGGAAGACTGATACAGGCCGAAATTAAAGAGCGTTTCGCTTCTGTCAATTTACCCATGCTGCACCGGCGCACCACGCAGGGAGATTTTGCGGAGGAATTTCGCCCCGGTGTAGAGCTAAAACTGGAAAGCATTGATTTATCCAACGAGTTCGAGCGCCAGTTCTTCGGCGACCTGATGTTGTTCTCGGTTGCGGAATTAGTAAGCCAGGCAGACGTTAACCAGCCTTTTCAAAAAGAAGTAATGACATCAGTCATTGACCGCAAGGAAATGGAATTGCTGGCGTTGTACCAGCAAAAGCATGTGGCCGTTCTCGACAAAAACCGACTATTAAACAACCTGGTCTTCAATACCGGGCATTGGTGGCTGAGTTCACCGGTGCTGGCAGACGCCTTACACCACGTGAAGAACTTTATACAAAATATTGAACATAACTTTAGCGATCAATCACTGGCGTATCAGCAAATTCAGTCCAGCGAACATCGGGCTGTACGCAAGAAACAGATAATCGAAGCATTAATGAACTATCGCACCGAGCGTGATGCGTGGGATCGGTTATTTCAATAATACCGATTCAGCCGCACCGCGAATAATCGCCTCGCGAGAATACCGGTAAACTTGCCGAGCCATTTTCAATTGCTCATCCGGAATGCTGATAGCCGAATAATCATGCACCATTCTATTTATTTTTCCACCACGAATATTTTCGGACGAATCGCCTTTGCGGTCTTTTCCGGTTTGACTGAAAACTCCATAGCACTCACTTAAAGGCGTATCCAGTTCCAGCCATTGCGATAACCTTGGCAGCAATATATCGGATTCGTCTTTCAGCATTTCTGCATCAAAATAGAAATAGCGATAATCCACATGCCGGCAGAAATCAGCCAGCCATTTCAGACGGTCAACATAATATCTCGTGGCCTCGACCGGAGAAGCATACAAATCATCTATTTTTTTTTGCGCGAACAGATTAACGATACTTTTTATGGTGTGTTCCGGCTCGCGCAGAGCAATCAGAATTTTTACATCGGGGATATTCAGCCGCTCAAGCTGCAATGCATAGTCATTATGCAATAACTTGTCGAACAAATAACGGCCGCCGGGTTTGAGTTCATCATGCTCCCGATACAAATCAATCTGTCTATTCAGTGAGTGCGCATCATCATAACTGACATGCATTTCATAATAGCCATTGATTTGCGGATGCGAACCCAGAATATGTCCGGCAAGACTTGTGAAAGCCCGCATGTGACTTAACAGAAAGATTCTTGAATAATTATCTGCCATTTGTATCAAGCATTTTATTTAACCGGAACATTTGCGCTCCAGTCCTACTGGCAAGAAAGAGTGACCTTGAAAAATCATTTCATCCCGCACGCTGCAAAAATTCCTGCAACGACATGGATATACCTGTTGTCGCCTGACGCAGTTTTCGATCTTCCGTAATCAGCGGTACTTTCAAATTTTGCGCCAGGGCAACATATTGCGCATCGTAGCCGGTGATAGCGTATTGCGCAGCCACCGCTAACGCTGCATCCGGCGCCACATCCTGTTGCGCCACTTGCACGAAACGATGGGCATGTTCCAGCAAGGTTTGGCACTGCGGCAGTGTCAGCAGATTGCGGCGCTGATAGGTGGCCAGCAGGTTCAAAATTTCATGCAGACATAGTCCGGCCGTTCGCCAGTTAGCATCCTTGCTGCGCAACTGCCGGGTGAGCGCTGTGTATTCGCATTCGATCAGGGAATAAATCAGGATATTGGCATCAACGACAATCATGGGCCGGTGTCGTCGTTATCCGCCTCGCGCGCCTGGCGGATAATGGCCACAACATCCTGGGGATTGAGCGGGGACGCAGGTTTCAGCGGCTCCGGCAGAAGATCGGCCGCATTTTTTGCCGGATTAAGCAGCGCCGCTTCGAGCAAGGCCAGTGCCTGGCGCGTCATGGAACGGTGATGACGATCCGCCTCTTCCTTAAGCTTGCGGTGTAATTCGGGGGGAAAGTCTTTAATCAGTAATCCGGGCATAGGCGCAATCTCTGCATAGCCAAACGATAGCAAAATATTAGCTTTTGGTTAGCACTTGAGCAAGCCCGCCTCACCTGCCCCGCATAAACCACGAATCCATTTCACTCATCGAAAACTGAATCCAGGTTGGCCGGCCATGATTGCACTGACCACCACGCTCGGTGCGTTCCATGTCGCGCAGCAGTGCATTCATTTCAGGAATGGTGAGCTGGCGATTGGCACGCACTGATCCGTGACAGGCCATGGTGGAGAGCACATCGTTCATCGCCTGGTGAATGCGCCCGCTGCTGCCATGTGCCAGTACATCCGACAGCACATCACGCACCAGGGCTTCAGCGTTATCGCGCGCCAATAACACCGGAATTTGCCGGATGCGCAAAGCAACGGGACTGATGCGATCAATTTCCATGCCGAGCGCAGTGAACAGTTCGCGCTGGTTTTCTGCAATCTGCGCCTCTTTTTCACTCACGGCAATCACCAGCGGCACCAGCAAGGGTTGCGCGG
>JAUPMA010000113.1 GCA_030836935.1 Pseudomonadota bacterium
ATTACCGATGACAATATCGACCTGACCGCGCTGGCCCGCTTTACGCCGGACGAGATGCACAGCATCGAGTTCGGGTATGCACGCAAGACCCGTTCGCCCAACCTTTATGAGCGTTACACCTGGTCAACCAATGGTATGTCCATGCGCATGATCAACATGGTCGGTGATGGTAACGGTTATGTCGGCAACCTCGAGCTGGAACCGGAAGTGGCTCATACCGTCAGCGCCACGTTTGACTTGCACGATGCCACCCAGGAAAAGTGGGGGCTGAAACTTACGCCTTACTACACCTCCATTGACGATTACATTGGCGCACGTCGTTGCGATACCACCGATGTGGCTACGGGAACCACCAGTTCTGCGTGCAGCGCGACCAATGTCACGGCCACTGACGCATTCGTCTACCTCAAGTTTGTAAACGAGGAAGCGAAGATCTATGGCCTGGATGTTTCCGGTCATCTGCCACTGGCGGAAAACACCGCCTACGGCAGTTTCACGGGCAAAGGCTTGCTGAGTTATGTGCGTGGCAAGAACGACACCACCGGCGACAACCTCTACAACATGATGCCGCTGAACATGAAACTGGCCGTGGTGCAGCAGGTGGCAGAGTGGAGCAATACTGCCGAAGTGGAACTGGTGGACGAGAAGACGGATGTGTCGGCCACCCGCAACGAAATGGCAACCGGTTCCTATGGTCTGCTGCACCTGCGTGCCAGCCGTTCCTGGGAGCAGTTGCGTTTCGATATCGGTATTGAGAACGTCCTCGACAAGTTCTACAACCACCCGCTGGGCGGTGCCTACCTTGGCGAAGGCAAGACCATGTCCGGCACCGACGCACCCTGGGGCGTTCTAGTTCCCGGCATGGGCCGCTCAATCTATACTGCGCTTACCTACAGTTTCTGATTCACCCCGTAGCCGCCAGCGCGGACTGCACCCACTGCCCGGTATCGCCAGATACCGGGCAGTTTTTTTTGTGCGGGTAATTCTTTGATGCCTGTTACGGGGCCTGTGCGTTATCACCATCCCTTGCAACTTCTTGCTACTTCATTTGGCACCCATCCTGCACTAAGCCTCGTATCTTCCTTTTCTTGTCAAAAATCTGACGAGGTTTTCCATGACACAAGATACGGTAATGACGCTGGCGGCACAGGCAATGTGGGTCACCATTCTGCTGAGTGCGCCCTTACTGCTGTCAGCGCTGGCAGTGGGTCTGCTGGTGGGTATGTTTCAGGCGGCGACGCAGATCAATGAAATGACCCTGAGCTTTATTCCCAAGCTCGGCATTCTGGTGATTGCCCTGCTGATTTTCGGCCCGTGGATGCTGGGCACGCTGGTGGAATTTACCCGCGAATTATTTACCAGTATTCCCGAGATGATTGGGTGATTTTGCTTTTTCGCATTGCCATCTCTCCAGCTCTTTTGACACAGAGGCGCAGAGACACGGAGAGAAAATCGATTGCCGATAAAACAATGTCTTTTCTCTGTTCCTCTGTGTCTCTGTGTCAAAAATTTTTTTTGACGGGATTGAAAGAGAATTCTCTATATACCGCGTTTCCAGTTTCATGCTGGTGCGAGAGGGCAAGCCATGTTCGCCATCACCACTGATCAAATCGGCATGTGGATCGGCAGTTATTTCTGGCCGTTTGTCCGCATCAGCGCCCTGTTCATGGCGGCGCCGGTGTTCGGTGCGCAGATGGTGCCGGTGCGGATTCGCATTTTGCTGGCGTTTACCCTGAGTTTGCTGGTGGCGCCGTTGCTGCCGGCGGCGCCGGCGGTGGATCCGGTGTCGCTGCCGGGCGTGATGCTGGTGGCCCAGCAGATACTCATCGGTACCGCCATGGGCTTCATGGTGCACATGGTGTTCCAGTCGCTGGTAATTGCCGGTGAAGCCATGGCCAATGGCATGGGCCTGGGTTTTGCGCGCATGGTCGATCCGGCCAACGGTGTGCAGGTGCCAGTGATTTCGCAGTTTCTGATTGTCATGGCCACCATGCTGTTCGTCACCCTCAACGGCCATTTGATGCTGATTGATTTGCTGGTGCGCAGTTTTGAAATTTTGCCGATCGGCCAGGGCGGATTGACACCGGCCGGTTTCCGGATGGTGGCCGCCTGGGGCAGCCAGATGTTTGCAGGTGCCCTGATGGTGGCGCTGCCGGCCGTCACCGCCATGCTGGTGGTGAATATTTCCATGGGTGTGATCACCCGCGCCGCGCCGCAGCTGAATATTTTTGCAGTGGGCTTCCCGTTAATGATTCTGCTCGGTTTCATATTTATTGCCCTCACCACACCCGCCATGCTCAACCAGTTCACCCGCCTGATGATGGACAGCTTTGATGCCATTCTGCTGATTCTGGAGGCGAAGTGATGATGCAAAAAATATTGACACAGAGACACAGAGACACAGAGGTATGGATAGAAAAAACAATGACAGAAGAATCTCTGCGTCTCTGTGTCTCTGTGTCAAAAAATTTTAAACCAGCAGGTATGTACGTCGCAGCCAATGGAGTAGCACATGGCTGAAGAAGACAGCGGCCAGGAACGCACCGAACAGCCCACGCCCAAGCGTCAGGAGGACGCGCGAAAAAAGGGCCAGATTGCACGCTCCCGCGAACTCAACACCATGGCAGTGATGCTGGTGTCGGCGATGGCGATGGTGATGCTGGGCAAGGAAATGATTGCGGATCTGGGTGAATTGATGAAGCGGCACATGCAGCCCAGCCGTGCTGATATTTTCGATGTAAGTGCCATGCTGCGCCTGCTCAATGAAGCGACGCTGGATGCGTTGTGGCTGCTTGCGCCTGTACTGGTGCTGCTGGTTGTAGTGGCGCTGCTGGCGCCGCTGTCCATTGGCGGCTGGGCGTTCAGTCTTGAAGCCATGCAGCCAAGGCTGAACAAGCTTGATCCCATAAAGGGAATCCGGCGTTTGTTTTCGGCGAAGTCGCTGGTTGAGTTGCTGAAAGCCATGGCGAAATTTGCGCTGGTAACGGCTGTGGCCATCGGTGTGATCTGGCTGCAAATGGATGAATTTATCCAGCTGGGCAGTGAATCGCTGGAGCCGGGGCTGGGACATGCCGGTGAATTGCTGACTACGGCGTTTTTGTATGTGTCGGCGGCGCTGGTTTTGATTGCGGCGGTCGATGTGCCGTTCCAGATATGGGATCACAACAAGCAAATGCGCATGACGCGGCAGGAAATACGCGATGAAATGAAAGACACCGAAGGCAAGCCCGAAGTGCGCAGTCGCATCCGCCAGTTGCAGCGCGAAATGGCGCAACGCCGCATGATGGAAGCCGTGCCGAAAGCCGATGTGGTGGTCACCAATCCAACGCACTTTGCAGTCGCCCTTAAATACGATCCGAAACGCATGCGTGCGCCCACCGTACTGGCCAGGGGCACCGATCTCGTTGCGCTCAACATTCGCAAGATTGCCGAAGAAAACAACATCGCCCGTATCGAGGCACCGCCGTTGGCACGGGCCTTGTATCACACAACAGAAATCGGACAGGAAATCCCGCAAGGACTGTATCTCGCCGTGGCGCAGCTGCTGGCATACGTGTTCCAGCTGAAAGCGGTTCAAAAAAATGGCGGCAAAAAACCGGCACCACCGCCGATGGATGTACCGGATGAGTTTAAAAGGTACACAGAAACGGAAGCAGTGACGTAGGAGCGGGCCATGCCCGCGACTGATTTAACAAAAGATGAAGTCCGCAAATGAACGCAAATGCACGCAAATAACAGCAAAAGCGTTTGATTATTCATTCGCGTTTATTTGCGTTCATTTGCGGACTTAAAGCTTTTAAAAACAAGGTAAGACAAGATGGAAGCGGTAATCCAGAACATCCAAAACATGAGCCGTCGCGGCATCGTCGCGCCGTTTCTGGTGATCGCCATGCTGGCAATGATGGTGGTGCCGTTGCCGCCGCTGGCGCTGGACATGTTGTTCACTTTCAATATTTCGCTGTCGGTGATTGTGCTGCTGGTGTGTATTTACGCGGGCCGGCCACTGGATTTCGTTATCTTCCCCACCATTTTGCTGGTCACCACCTTGTTTCGCCTGGCGCTGAATGTGGCTTCAACGCGCGTGGTGTTGCTCGAAGGCCACACCGGAACTGCGGCGGCGGGCCATGTGATCGAATCATTCGGTGAGTTTGTTATCGGCGGTAATTACACCGTGGGTCTGGTGGTGTTTGCGATTCTGGTGATTATCAATTTCGTGGTGGTCACCAAGGGTGCCGGCCGCGTATCGGAAGTGAGTGCACGTTTCACCCTGGATGCCATGCCCGGCAAGCAAATGGCGATTGATGCCGACCTGAATGCCGGCATTATCAATCAGGAAGAAGCGCGGACACGCCGTGCCGAAGTGGTGAGTGAAGCGGATTTTTACGGCTCGATGGATGGTGCCAGCAAGTTTGTGCGCGGTGATGCCGTCGCCGGTATTCTGATTATGTTCATCAATATCATTGGTGGTCTGGCCATCGGCATGTTGCAGCACGATATGGCGTTAGCTGAAGCCGTGCGCAATTACACCCTGCTGGCCATTGGTGATGGTCTGGTGGCGCAGATTCCTTCACTGCTGCTGTCTTCCGCCACCGCCATCATTATTACCCGCGATTCCGCCAGTCATGATCTGGGTGATCAGGTGTTCCAGCAAATGTTTGGCAACACCAAAATCTTGTGGATCACCGCCGCGATCATGGGCTTGATCGGCATTATTCCCGGCATGCCGAATTTTGCATTTCTGTTTCTGGCTGCGGCGCTGGCCATTGGCGCCAAACTGATGGACAGGAAAAAAGCCGATGACGAATTGCGCAGCCGTGTGGTGCGCGATGTGGAAAAGCCCAAAGCCGCTGCAACATCCGAGCAACGCGATCTGAGCTGGGACGATGTACAACCGGTGGATCTGATTGGTCTGGAAGTAGGCTACGGTTTGATCCCGATGGTGGATCGTAATCAAAATGGCCAGTTGCTGAATCGCATTAAAGGCGTGCGTAAAAAATTATCGCAGGATCTGGGCTTTTTAATTCACGCCGTACATATTCGTGACAATCTGGATCTGGCACCCAATGCCTATCGCATTACGTTACTGGGCGTGCCAGCCGGTGAAGGCACGGTGTACACCGAACGCGAAATGGCGATCAATCCCGG
>JAUPMA010000114.1 GCA_030836935.1 Pseudomonadota bacterium
TCGAGGCCGCCGATGCAAGGCAAAAACGGGCGAAAAAGCGGAGTTTACACAACAGAGTAAATGAGCATTTTGAGTCCGTTTTTTACGCCGCAACGGCAGCGCAGATAGTTTTTCAACAAGCTGTTAAACCGGTTTGCTGTATCAGTCATAAAAAAGGCGGACAATGATCCGCCTTTTTTATGGGTATTTTCTGCCGGGCTTTAGTGCTTCCTTGCTGCACCAGCCGCAGAATGGTTTTGCGATACATCCAGTTTTCTTATCAGTATTTTCATTTTTTCAATCTGGTCGGCCTGCACCTGTGAACGGTAGCGGCTGTTGATGTAAATTTTTGTGATCAGATCAATTGCAGGTTGTTGCGACGGGAACTGCTGGGCGGCGCGTCGGGCAAAATCCAGCGGGCCTTCACTGCGGGCGCGTGGTACGCCCTGTCTGGCGAGACGTTTACAGAACCGGTTGTAGAGTTTTTGTGCCGGATCGGTTTCTGCGATGGTTTTTGAACGGAATGACAGCCATGCCAGCAGCAGGGTGATGGCGCCAATGGCTGTCATCAGCATGAAAGTCATTTCGCTGTAATGGATATCGCGGTTGAACAGGGATTGCAGTAATTGCTGTTGCAGTTTCGGGCCATAGCCAATCACCCATTGTTTCCAGCGGTTGTCGATGGCATCCCAGTAAAATTTCATTTGTCTTAACACACTGTTGTCAATCTGCATGTACAGCGGGCGGATTTCATCTGCACCCAGTGCGGAATCCAGATTGCGTTCAACGCGATTTGGCGCAATGGCAGCTGTCGGATCGACGCGAACCCAGCCGCGATTTTGCAGCCACACTTCAGACCAGGCGTGGGCATCACTTTGCCGCACAGTCAGTACATTGTTGACAGGGTTGACGGTACCACCCTGATAACCGAGCACCACTCGTGCCGGTATACCGGCGGCGCGCATCAGCAGGGTAAAACTGCTGGCGTAGTGCTCACAAAATCCGCGCCGGCTTTCAAATAAAAATTCATCAACCGGATTGGCGCTTAAGGTAGGCGGCGGTTGCAGGGTATAAACATAATTCTGGCGATTAAATTGCTGCAAGGCGTGGCGCACAATGTCTTCGTCATTATCAAACCGGGTACGCCATTGTTGCGCCAGTTGCACAGTGCGCGGATTGCTGTCCGGAGGTAATGTCAGGCCAGCATTATTTTCCCAGCGCGAGAGCTCGTATTCAATCCGGTATTCGAGAAACGATTGCAGACTGTAGCGATATGGCGAAGTGATTTTGTCTTTTGAGCGCAACAAAAAATTGTTGTTGTACTGCGCATTGGCTGGTACCTGTTTCGGCATGTCGAGTGCAAACAGCCAGGTCTTGTCGTGCGGTTCAAGTGTGATGGTGTAACCGACAGGATTGCCGAAGCCTTCCAGTGTTGGCCGCGTGTTTTCATTTTGCTTGCCTGGTTTCCAGCTGCGGCCATCGAACTGCCAGAGCACCAGTGCTCGCCAGTAGAGTTTGTCCTGCGCTGGTTTGTTGCTGGAAAATTCAACGCGAAAAGCTAACTCGTCGGACTGGATAAGCTGGGCAATGTTGCCGGGTGTCATGGTGTCGCTCAGTCCGGTGCGTCCGCTGAGTGCATCATCCGGCAAATGCCACAACGGGCCGGAAATGCGCGGAAATAAAATAAACATCACCAGCATCAAGGGTATGGCCAGTGCCACCAGCCTGGATGCGGCGCGCAAGCGCCAGCGCAAATCAAGTGCGGCAGAACCTTGATGCAGAGTGATCAAGCTCATCACCAGTACCACTACGGTACACAACATGAAAAGAGCGGTTGGAATATTCTGGGTGAATAAAAAATTGGTGACGATGATGAAAAAGCTCAGCGCAATGAGCAGCATGTAATCGCGTGTGCTGCAGCTTTCGAGTAATTTGATACCAAGCAGACAAATCAATATGGCTGTGCCTGCGGCCTTGCCAAACAGGGTGCCATAGTGCATCACTGTGCCGATGGATACAAAAACCGCCACCACAAACAGCCAGAATTTTCGCGGCATTAATGCGGGCTGTATAACGGCACCGAGTCGTACCGCAAATAACAGTACTATCAGCGCGGGCATCCATAATGGCAGGCGCTGTAAATGAGGAATAATTACCAGCGCCAGCGGCAGGATTACCCAGAATACCGGGTCGCGGGTGATAGTGTGGAGACGTGTGTTCATTGTCCGGAATGATTTAAAGAAAAATAGAAATACATTTGCGTTTATTTGCGGAAAAAATCTTCTTTTGGCGGAGCAAACAAGGCCAGTGCTTTCAGACATTGTTGCTGATGCAGCTGGCCCATACCGGGCTGAATGCATGTGCCGGGAATATCCAGTCCGTAATTCATGTCCTGGCGATGCGCATCCAGCACCCAGCGGCAGAGTATGGATAAACGCTGTTCAACACTGAGTGTATCGGGCAGCTGCTGCCAGCTTAACCAGATTTCTGGACCTATGTCGGCGTGAAAGATTCTGGTTTGCCACACACCCGTGCGGGCAATGGATTTCCATGCCATGCGTTTTGGGGAATCGCCGGTTTGATAATTGCGAATTCCGGCAAATTCATCTTCGCCGTTTTGTACGGTGTTATGCAATCCGGTTTTCTGTCCGCGCCATTCAAGTTTTGGCGGATGTTCGGCAGGCGCCGGATATACCAGACAACGCGCATCCAGTTCGATCCACGACCAGGCGTAAAATAAACCCAGTGGAAATTCGGTGAATACGCGAATGCGCGGCAATTTTAAATAACCGCGATGTGATGCAGTGACAGGCAAATCAACATGCGCATCAACTTGTTGTTCAGGCAAATGTGCCGATGCAGCCGTTTGTTCCGGGCATTGCAAATTGATATGAATATAACTGCGTTGCGTGATGCGACTCAGCACCAGTGAAAATTTTGCATCCTGCCCGGCAAACACGGGTTGCGCGCTGGTTACAGCAATGCACAGACGATTCAGGTTCTGATGCGTTGCGATCATGCCCAGCAACATGATGGACAGCGTAAGAAACGTCAGCAAATAGCCCAGGCTGTTCTGGTAATTGATGGCACCTGCCAGAATCACCAGCAATACCAGGCTGAACATCATGCCGTTGCGGCTTGGTAAAATATAAATGCGGCGCCGATCCAGGCAAATTTGTGTGCTGCTGTGCGGCATGCGTCGCGCCGCCCAGCGTTCAATGCTGCGTGCCATGAAACCGGGAAGTAATGGTAATGAATTCACACCGGAACCTGCATGATCAGACGCCTTACCAGCTCATCAATTTTCTCCTGCTGGTGATCGGGATGGATTTGCAAACGGTGTGCGGCCACCGATGGCATCACTTGCTGCACATCTTCCGGCAATACATGATCACGGCCATGCAACAGTGCCCAGGCGCGCGCGCATTTTTGCAGCGCAAGACCGGCGCGCGGTGACAGTCCGGATGCAAACCACGGTGACAACCGGCTGCTGCGGATCAGCGCCAGCAAATAATCAAGCAGCGCTTTGGATTCATGTACCTGATCCACAGTTTTTTGCATGGCAATCAGGGCTTGCGCATGGATGACCACCGGTAACTGCGCAATTTGCTGGCGACGATCACGCCCCAGTAATAATTCGCGCTCGGCTTGCTGATCGGGATAACCGATTTCAATGCGCATTAAAAAA
>JAUPMA010000115.1 GCA_030836935.1 Pseudomonadota bacterium
AGCATCCGGTTCTGTTACATATACCGGCACACGTTGCGCCGGTTCTGACAGGAACAGCTGCACGTTTTGCGCGAGAGAAAGCAGCTTCTGTGATTCTTCGTCTGTTGCAGACTGCCTGAAGCGGCTGACAATTCTGGAAAACACCAGACTGATCTCATTCATTAACGCGCGACGGGTCTGGATATAACGCATGGCATCAAATGCCTGCGGTTTCAGATGAGGATTATGATGATTCTGTTCTGCTACGAGGCTGCCCAGAAAATTACCGGTAGCAGCATACTGCCTGAGTGAGACCAGCAATTTTTCCAGCGGCATAATGTGATCCGATGCATTCATATCTTCCATGGACTCATGCAGCAATTCGCGCATCATGTTTTCTGCCGTGACTTCCTTATTCATGTCATCCAGATACACATGGCGTTTCATGCGAACAGCGCAACCATCAACTACTGGCCATGATTTCTGTATTGCATTCAGCATCAGCAACTTTGGCCAGCTGATTTCGGGTGATTGCTGCACAGCATGCGCGCAATCCATGGCCTGTTTCATTAGCTCCAGATGCGTTGAGCCGCTCAATCTGCCAAGATCAAGATATTCCTGCTCGTTTACAAAACGCGCAATTTTTATCTTGTCGACAAAATCCTCATAGTGATCTTCAAGCTCTGGTGGTATCAGCCACCACACCGGATACTTGCCGGCCAGCAAAAAACTTTCTGTATAGAATGAATCAAGAAATTGTCCTGCCGAAGCAAAATATTCGTTTGCCTCTTTTCGCAACCCATGCGGCACCAGACTGGATTCACTCACCAGGTTGACCTGAACGTCAAAATGACGGGTGCGCAGCCAGGCATTGACGCGATGCAGTTTTTCTTCCAGCAGTTGCTGCTGTGTCGCCTTCAAATCGGACGCATGCACCAGCCATAAACTCATTCTGTTTTGCAAAACAGAGTATTTGAAATACAGGGATTCGATCGGCGCATTTTTCAATATCGATGTATGCTCCAGATGAAATCGGGAGTTCATCTTCCTGGCCAGGCCAATAACTGTTTTTTCCGGCTCATAACCATAGATGCCATGCGGTACATCCGGCCCGTTATAACCCGGCAGATAACGGCTTCCCACATGAAAAATCAGCGGTAATAATTGAATGGCCGCCGCTTGTGCAGCTGACAGCTGGCGCAAATAAATATTCAGGCATTTTTTATTGCGCTGAAGAAAGGCCTGGCGTGCATCAATAATTTCCATGGCGCCGTTACTTCGGGTCCCCAAGGTATTTGTCGATGCGTTTACTGAGATCGGCAACCTGAAAAGGTTTTACTATGTAATCGTTGGCACCGGCGCCAAGCGATCTTTTTACATCCTGGGCATCCTTGCTGCCGGTAAGCATCAGCACCGGCGTAAGACGCCAGGAACTTTTGCTGCGAATATGTTCTGCCAGCTTCACCCCATTCATGCCAGGCAATGCAATATCAAGTATCGCAAGTTTTGACGGGGCAATGGCATTGATCAGGTTATAAGCCTTCATGCCATCGCTTACATGAATGGCTTGCAAATGCTTTTTTTGCAGCAACGCAGAAACCAGTTGCGCCACAACCGGGTCATCTTCAACCAGCAATACCGTTTTGCGGTGCGCAAACATCATGAGATGCCTGGAAAACTCGATGCCATCATAGGGCTTTACCGCAAAGTCATCGGCGCCACTATGTGTGGCCTTGTCGATTGCAGTTTTGTTTTCGATGCTGCTTACCAGCATTATGATATAGGCATGCTCGGCAGCTGGCAGTTTGCGGATTTGCCTGCATAGTTCAAAACCGTCACCATCATCGAGCTTGCCATCAATCACAATAAGAGAAATACCATGCGTGCCATCTGTACCGGCCGGTTTTTCATCCAGTATCGCACGCGCTTCGGCGGCTGTTCTGGCGACGACAACTTCGGGCAGACCGCGCTCCTCAAACAACGACCGGAGTCGTGGCAGGGTACCGGCTGTTGAATCAATAATGAGTGTGGTCATATTTAAGCTGCAAGGTTAAAGTGTAAAGTAGCAAGTAAAAGCCTCGTTCTTGTCTTGTTCAACGTGCCGTTGCTACGTTGATGGTTTTTTTACGCCAAGCAACAACGCGAAACCGGCAACAAAAAATATCAGTACCGATAAAATCGAATAACGATGGTTATTGGTCAGCACCACCACCAGCCCCATCAGTAACGGCCCAAGTACAGCGGCTGTCTTGCCCACCATGTTATAGACGCCAAAATATTCCGCTGCACGTTCGGCAGGAATCATGCGCGCATACCAGGACCGGCTGAGTGCCTGCACTCCGCCCTGCACCAGCCCGATGGCCACCGCCAGATAATAAAACTCCTGCGGTGTAGTCATGTGATACCCCCACAGCGTAATCAGCGCATACACGGCAATACCTGCCAGCAGGATAGTCTTCACACCAACACGTTCACCGATGCGACTGAAGATTATCGCCGCAGGAAAACCAACAAATTGTGTGATCAGCAGGGCCATAATCAGATCACTTGCCGAAAAACCAAGCGACATGCCGTAATCCACTGCCATGAAAATAATTGTGTCCACACCATCAATATAAATCCAGTAAGCCAGCAAAAATAACCGGATGTCGCGTTGCGCAAAAATATTGGTTAATGTGTTGCGGGTTTCGCGCCAGATTCCTGGTTGATTTTGCCCGGTCCGCAATGCCGGTGATTCCTTTACCCACAACGCCAGCGGCAAACTGAATATCAGCCACCAGGCGGCTACCAGCAAAAAGGCAAACAGCACTGCATCCATGGCAGATGCAAAACCGAACCATTCCGGTTGCCGGCTCAGCAGTACGCAAACCGCCAGCAGCAAACCACCGCCAAAATAACCCAGTGCATAACCCAGGCCGGATAGCCGATGCAGGTTTTGCGCTGCACTTACATTCACCAGAAGCGAATCATAAAAAATATTTGCCGACATAAAACCGGCAAGCGCAATGAAGTACAGCCACAAGGCCGTTTGCCAGGCACCCGCCTCCACGCCATACAGTGAGGCAGTTGCCACCACTCCCAGCAACATGAACAGCAACAGCAAATGCTTGCGCCAGCCCTTGCAATCCGCCAGCGAACCCAGCAACGGCGCTACCAGCACAATCAGCAGACTTGCCGCTGAATTGGCGCTGCCGAGCCAGAATGTACCCTGCCCGGATGTCAGACCGGCTGACCAGTATTGCCTGAAAACAACGGGAAAGAATCCGGCAATCACCACCGTGGCAAACACCGAGTTGGCCCAGTCGTACAAAGCCCAGGAAAGAACCGGCCGCGAATAAAACCTTGCAGCAGATTTCACCCGGCAAACCCCGCAAACATGCCAGACAGAGCAGAAAAAATCATTCTGGTTATACAGCTGTGATTCATTTGATCTTCTTTTTCAATGGCGAACCGTTACAATATTATTTTGCTGCGGGTTATATAGCCCATCAGCGGATACCATTCCACGCCAATAAAACAGAACTGTTCAATAACATGCAAACACTCAAAAAACTTCTGCTTCTGATTATTGCAATGGGATTGCTGATCGGTATTTTCAGCCGCCCTGAA
>JAUPMA010000116.1 GCA_030836935.1 Pseudomonadota bacterium
GCTGCCACTAACAGCATCAATGAAATTACCTACACCAGTTTATCCGGCAACCGTCTGCAAATTGTCGTCAGTCTGGCATCTACGGCTCAAAAACCCGTGAGCTTTACCATTGATAACCCGGCGCGCATTGCCCTTGACTTCTCCGATACAACCAGCAATCTCAAACAGAAAACCCAGCCAATTGGTGCCGGCGTTGCGGATTCCGTAACAACGGTAACTGCAAAAGGCAAAACCCGCATGATTCTGAATCTTGCGCAAATTGTGCCTTACAAGGTTGAAACCGAAAAAAACAAAGTTATTGTCACGCTTAACAGCGACTCGGGTGTTCAGGCTACGGCAATCGCCACCCCGACAGGCAGCAAAGGTACACGCAGTGTCAACCGGGTGGATTTCCGTCGCGGCGACAAAGGTGAGGGTCGCGTGGTCATCCAGTTGTCCGATGCCAATATCCCGATGGATGTCAGCGAACAAAACGGCAAGGTGATTGTGCGTTTCATTGGTGCCAGCCTGCCCGCCAGCCTGCATCAACGCCTGGATGTCACCGACTTTGCAACACCCGTCAAAGCTATCGACAGCTTTATCCTGGACAATGCAGCACGCATAGAAATCGACCCGGTAAACAGCAACTTTGAACATCTTGCCTACCAGACGGACAAAATTTTCACAATTGAACTGAAGCCCATATCCAAAAAAGAACTGGACGATATCAAGAAACAGAAATTTGGTTATGTCGGCGAACGCCTGTCACTGAATTTCCAGGACATTCCTGTCCGTGCCGTATTGCAGCTGATTGCTGATTTTACCAGCATGAACATCGTGGTCAGCGATTCAGTGGATGGCAACCTCACCCTGCGCCTGAAAAATGTTCCCTGGGATCAGGCACTCGATATCATTCTCAAGGCAAAAGGCCTGGATAAACGCGAAAACGGCAACGTGGTACTGGTTGCCCCCAGCGAAGAAATTGCCGCCCAGGAAAAAATAGAACTGGAAGCCAAGCAGCAGGCAACAGAACTGGCTCCGCTGCGTACCGCACACTTCCAGATCAATTTTGCCAAGGCGACCGAGCTTGAAAAATTATTCAAAGGCGAGGCCGGCAAGGGCGGCTTATTGTCAGAACGTGGCCAGGCTATCATCGATGAGCGTACCAATACGCTGATGATTAAAGATACCGATGAAAATATCACCGAAGTACGCCGGATTCTTGCCCAGCTGGATGTCCCTGTCAGACAGGTGCTGATTGAATCCCGTATCGTCATCGCCACGGATGACTTCGCCAAGGAACTTGGCGTCAGACTGGGTAAAACCAGCAATACCAATGACCACGGCGCCGGCATTGTCAACGTCAACACCAATAACACCAGCGGCACACTGAATGGCACCACGCAACTGATTAATGGAGATACGATCGAACTCGAAGATCGCCTGAATGTAAATATGCCGGTTCTTGGCGCGGCCGGCAGCATCGGTTTTGCCATATTGAGCGGCGGCAGCCTGCTTGAGCTTGAATTGTCCGCACGACAAGCCGAAAACCAGAGTGAAATCATTGCCAGCCCGCGCGTTGTAACGGCAGACCGCAATGAAGCCTTCATTGAGTCTGGTGTAGAAATCCCCTATGAAACAGCCTCATCCAGCGGCGCCACCACCATTTCGTTCAAGAAAGCGGTACTGAGTATCAAGGTCAAACCGCAAATCACGCCGGATGACCGCATCATCATGGATCTGACAGTAAACAAGGATGCCGTGGGCGAGGTATATGACCGTATTCCGAGTATTGATACCCGTGAAATCCAGACCCAGGTACTGGTGAACAATGGCGATACTGTCGTACTCGGCGGCATTTATGAAAGCAATATCACCAATGAACTGGACAAGGTACCGGTATTTGGCGACTTGCCACTCATCGGCGCCCTGTTCCGTCACACGCTGGAGAAGGATGAAAAGGCTGAACTGCTGATTTTCGTCACACCAAAGATATTGAAAGAAACCCTGTCTCTTTAATTCATGAAGAGCGAAACGTACATCAATATTCTTTAGCCGTACCATCCTTGTATGGTGCATGCATCAATATTTCTCATTGGCCCCATGGGTGCAGGCAAAACCACCATGGGGCGCCAGCTCGCCAAAAAACTGCATCTGGATTTTTATGACAGCGACAAGGTCATAGAAGCACGCACGGGTGCCAGCATTCCCCTGATTTTCGAACTCGAAGGCGAAGCCGGCTTTCGCCAGCGCGAACAGGCCGTCATTGATGAACTCACGCAACTGCCCGGTATTGTGCTGGCCACTGGCGGCGGAGCCATACTGCGCGAGGCAAATCGCCAGCATCTCAAATCACGTGGCACAGTAATTTATCTGCACAGTGACATTTCGCATTTAATGGATCGCATCCGTCACGATCGCAACCGCCCCCTCCTGCAAACTGCCGACCCCGAAGCCAAACTGCGTGAACTCATGACCCAGCGCGAGCCGTTGTATCGTGAAGCGGCGCATATCACTATTAACACCGGTGATGTCTCGATTCGGGCCGCCATTCAGGCTATTCTTGAGCGCCTTAAAAACCACCGGCAACAAACGCAGGCGTGATCCTGCAACCCACAGTCAATCGCTCATCAGGAAATTCAACAACATGTTTCTAAGTTGTTTTATCTCGATTTTGATAAATACCCATCGGGCATACCCGCTACAGCCTGGATTGCATGATGATTTCTCTTAAAGTTAACCTGGGTGACCGCAGTTATCCAATATGCATCGGCCAGGGTTTGCTCGACCGCGGCGAACTGCTTACCCAGTACATCCCCGGTAACAGTGCATTGATCATCACCAATGATGTCGTGGCACCGCTGTACGCCGCCCGCATTGAAGCGGCTTTGCATGGCCTCAGATTCAAAACCCTGGTATTGCCTGATGGCGAGCAATACAAAACCCAGGACACCTTGAACAGTATTTACGACTGCCTGCTCAGCAACCGCTTTGATCGCAACACCACGCTCATTGCACTTGGCGGCGGCGTGGTCGGCGACATCACCGGCTTTGCGGCCGCGAGTTACCAGCGTGGTGTTCACTTCATCCAGATTCCCACCACATTGCTGGCACAGGTTGATTCATCCGTCGGCGGCAAAACCGGCATCAATCACCCGCTGGGCAAAAACATGATTGGCGCTTTTTATCAGCCACGCACTGTCATTGCCGACACCGATACACTCAACACGCTGGAAGACCGCGAACTTTCTGCCGGCATTGCCGAAATCATCAAATACGGTTTGATCCGCGATTTGCCGTTTCTCGAATGGCTGGAAAAAAACATGGACAAGCTGCTCGCACGCGATGCCGGTGCGCTGGCCTATGCCATCGAACGCTCCTGCCGCAACAAGGCCGAAGTAGTTGCAGCCGATGAACGCGAAAGCGGTCAGCGTGCGCTGCTTAACTTTGGCCATACTTTCGGTCACGCCATTGAAACCGGCATGGGTTATGGTAACTGGCTGCATGGTGAAGCCGTGGCCAGCGGCATGGTGATGGCTGCGCGTTTATCTGAAAAACTGGGCTGGATAAAACCGTCTGACGTAAACCGGATCATCGACCTCATTGAGCGCGCCAATCTGCCTGTAAAAGCACCAGCGCAAATGTCAGCCGACAAATTTATTGAACTCATGGCTATCGACAAAAAAGTGTCAGACGGTGTATTGCGCCTGATTTTATTAAAGGCGCCGGGCAAGGCCGTGTTTACCCGCGATTACGACAAGGAAAGCCTGATAACCGCCATTAAAGCGAGCTATTAACCGTATGCAAAGCGGATACGATCCGGAAAATCTCGCTGCTTATGCCAGCAGTGAACGCACCTCAAAAGGCCGCATCTACGATGAGCCGCCACCGGTGCATCGCAATCATTATCAGCGCGACCGGGATCGCATCATTCATTCTGCGGCATTTCGCCGCCTCGAATATAAAACCCAGGTTTTTGTAAATCACGAAGGTGATTTGTTTCGCACCCGTTTAACGCATTCACTGGAAGTCTCGCAAATTGCGCGCTCTATTGCGCGCGAACTCAGGTTGCACGAAGATCTGGCCGAAACCATTGCACTGTCGCACGATCTGGGTCACGCACCATTTGGTCATGCCGGCCAGGACGCACTCAACCGCTGCATGAAAGATTACGGCGGTTTTGAACACAACCTGCAATCGCTTCGCGTTGTTGACGAGCTGGAAGAAAAATACGCCGAATTTCCCGGACTGAATCTCACTTTTGAATCCCGCGAAGGCATACTCAAGCACTGTTCCGCAAAAGACGCACAGAAAATCGGCGAACTTGGCCAGCGGTTTGTTGCAAAAAATCAGCCCGGCCCCGAAGCACAGGTCTGTGACCTGGCCGATGAAATCGCCTATAACAATCATGATGTCGACGATGGTTTGCGCTACGGACTGATCAGCATGAAACAGCTGATGGAAATACAAATATTTCGCGAACAATATGATCAGGTTAATGCGCGCTATCCCGGATTAAGTGAACGTCGGCAAATTCACGAAATAATCCGCCGCATGATCAACCGCATGGTGGTTGATCTTATTGATACCAGCAAAATAAAACTTGGAAAACTGAATCCGGCACATCCGGATGACCTGCGCAAACAGACCGAGTACACCATTTGTTTCAGCGATGAACTGCGCGAACAGAATCTGCAGCTGAAGAAATTCCTGCGCGTACAGCTTTATAAACATTACCGCGTACAACGCATGACCAAAAAAGCCGAAC
>JAUPMA010000117.1 GCA_030836935.1 Pseudomonadota bacterium
GCACAAGCCAACGAAGTCAGCGACACCTGCCAGCGCATTGCCGGCAAACTGGCCAGCGTCAGCTTGCAACAATGTCTCGACCGGCAACTGCAGTTTTCCGGTGCTTATTCCGAGAAACAGATTCCCCTGCTGATCAAGCATTACCCGGCACGGGATGAGCGTAACCCGCAGGCACGCATCCTGTTACTCGGCGGCGTACACGGTGATGAATATTCATCCGTCAGCATCCTGTTCAAATGGATGAGCATCCTCGACCAGCATCACAGCGGTTTGTTTGAATGGCAGGTAGTACCGCTGGCCAACCCGGACGGCATGCTGCGCAAAAAATCGCAACGCACCAACGCCAATGGCGTGGATCTCAACCGCAATTTCAAAAACGGCGACAACCCCGACGAAAGTCTGCACTACTGGAAAGCACGCACCAGCAGCGATCCCCGGCGTTATCCCGGCAAACAAGCCATGAGCGAAGCCGAAACCCGCTGGATGGCGCAACTCATCGAAAACTTCAAACCCGATGCCATTGTTTCTGTACACGCTCCCTACGGCATTATTGATTTTGATGGCCCACCCGATCCGCCGACCCATCTCGGCCCGCTGCATTTGCATTTACTCGGCACCTTTCCCGGATCGCTCGGCCAGTACGCCGGCAAGCATCTCAATATTCCGGTAATTACGGTTGAATTGCCTTACGCGGGAATTATGCCGAGTGATGCGGAAGTGTTACGCATCTGGACAGATCTGGTGGGCTGGCTGAAGGTGAATATTCCGAAGGGGATTGTGGAGAAATCGGCGGAAGAAATTTCCGGTTGATTCAGAAAACCGTTTTTGCAGGTGCGCCTTCAGGCGCACAATATTTTAATGAAATATCCGGGTTAGCTTCAATCAGGCGCAATCAGTTTCACACCAGGGAAGTAGGTTTTAAATCGCTCTTTGTCTCTTGTCATTAACGGATAATTCTTTACCGCTGCATGAGCGCCAATCATGAAATCCGGCAACACGCTGGTTTTGCCACCCTTGTTACGCCGGTAGTGGAGAAATGCCTTGCCGGCCAGAAACAGCGCCTCACGCGGCAGGTTCTCAACGGGCAATCCAAGGTTCTCGATGAACCGCTCGATTTCCTCAATTGTCTTGTAGCCAATCGAGCATTCGGCATAAATAATCGGGTTGATCAGAAATGTATTTCCCGCATCCAGATGTTCAAGCCTGGACGCACTCCACTCAAACCATTCGGAATCCGGGGCACCTAAATCCAGCACCACGCAACTGTCAACAAGGATAACCGCCATGGTTATTCGGGCACATGTCCGCGAGTCAGTTTCATGATGTCATTGGTTTTCATTAATTGAGTGCCCGCACGATGCGCAACGCGGAAACGGCTGGTCGAGGTTTTGGTACGTGATTTTTTCAGATACCAGCGACCGCTGGTATCCTTTACAAATTCAACATCGGTTTCAGCTGGATGAATGCCCATATCTTCACGAACTTCCAGCGGAATAGAGACCTGACCTTTACTGGTGACACGCATTGGACAACCTCCTGAGCAAGTAATACCGTGCAGGTAATACTACTCAATCAGACCAGCCTGTCAAGCAGGCAGTACATGACTGTTTTCATACCCGGATAGCAGCTGTTAATCCGGCAATCATTCAACTGATATTACCGGGTTAATACTCAAATGCAGGCAAACTTTTAATTCGCCTGTTGCACTTCCACAACAGTCGACTTGGCCAGGCGCGTGGCGGTGATTTGCGGCGTTGCTTCCCCTTCATGAATTATCCGCCACCGACCATCACTTTCCTTTTGCCAGTATTGGCGCTTCCATGTCTGGCTGGAGAAATTGTTGCTGTTGTAATCCTGCAAGAACGTGGCGACCATTATCTGTTCGTTCGGATGCAGTAATAAACTGACGTATTTCGCACTCACATCAATATGCGTTTTGCCTTGTGCCACACGCTGTTTGTGTTCGCTCCACTGACGGAAATTTTTCGAGCCATCGTTAAAGCTTTGCGAATAATGTTGCAGATAATTTTTTACATCCAGGCTGCGCCAGTCGTGCAGCCACTGATCAAAACTGGCAGTGATGGTTTGCTGGTGCATTTGCCACTGGTTTGCATCCAGCCATTCCAGTCCGTTACCGATGATCACCGGCGTTTGTCCCAGCGCAATGTATTGACTGACTGCGAGCAAGTCGCTGTTGGGCAATACCACGCAACCTTCGGATGCCAGCGGCGGACGATTATAAGTACCGCTGTCGGTACCGTGCAGCCAGATGCCGTGACCGGTACGGCCACGACGCGCATCCCAGACATTGGGATAATTCAACGGATACGCCGCCACGCCATATTTGTCTTCCAGCTCGGCATCCGGCATGTATGACTGCACAAAATACACACCCAGTGGTGTGCGCAAATCACCCTGCCTGGTTTTGTCGGCACCGGCACGACCCATTGAAATAAAATAATCGGCTACCCGTTGCGGCTGGCCATCATGGTTTGCAAACACATACAAACGCGAACGCTTGAGATCAACCACAATCGCGTGCTGATAATTTTCATCCAGCCTGCCCAGTGCCGACGGAATCTTGTTGACGGTGACATCTTCGCCCTGTGCCTGCCAGCGCAAGCGGATTTCGCTCAACAGATTTTTCAGTTCTTCGGATTGTGTTATGCCCATGCCCGGTTGTTGCAACGGCTGTGATCTGGCCTTGAGCACGTCGGCATAAAGCAGATTGGCGGCACGGAATTGCGGTTCATCATGCAGCAGGGATTGCAGCTGGGATTCTGCCTGTTGCATCTGGCCCTGCTGAACAGATTGCAGGGCGGAAAGCAAACGCTGCTCGGGATGTACGGCACAGACCGTGACTGGTAATCCACAAATCAGAATAATAAACAGGCGTTGCAACATAACAACCTCAGTCTGGCAACTGTGCTATCACACGCTCTGCCAGAATGCGCCAGCTGTTGTCTTCCAGTGTCAGCAGCAATTGCTTGGCCGTGCGATCACGATATGTAGTGGAAGTATAGCTCTGTAAAAATTCCACAATAGCCTGCTGCCGGCTCATGTCCACATAAACATGCAAATCCTGCACATCCACCCTGGTTTTACCGGCTGATTGCAGACGCTGGCGGCGATGCTCCGACCATTGCCCGATTTTTTTTCCATCATCCGTTGTGAAATATTGCGAGTAGGCCGCCAGATAATTTTTGATATCGGCATTCGACCAGGATTGCGCCCAGTTATTCACGAAAGCTTCAACACGCATGACAGTGGCTGTACTGACCGGTTTGCTGTCCACCACAGCAACCGGTACTGCATTCTCCGGTGGCACCGTTGCAGA
>JAUPMA010000118.1 GCA_030836935.1 Pseudomonadota bacterium
ACGACGCTCTTCCGATCTAAACTACAACGATGTGCGCGTTGGTGACCAGATCGAAGTGTTTGAACGTGTGCAGGTGCAGCGCACACTTTAAAAGATTATGTCGCGCAGCGACACTTGCCTGCCCTCTCCCCATGCGGGAGAGGGGGAACCGCTGGCGGCAGCCGGCGGTGGGTGAGGGTGATTGCAGGCCGGGCTTTAGCCCGGCAAGAGCTGTCGGGTTAAAACCCGACCTACAAAAGAATTGAAGATTTTATGTATGCCAAAAGAGTTTTCACGTTCCCAGCGCATGGGTGAGCAGATTCGTCGCGAACTGGCCGAGCTGGTGCGCGATGAATTGCAGGATCCGCGTTTGACCTGGGTGTCATTTACGGATATCAAGCTCAGCCGCGATCTTGGCTACGCCAGTGTGTATTTCAGCGTACTCAGGCCGGAGGAACATGAACAGGCGAGTGAATTGCTCAATCAGGCCGCCGGTTTTTTGCGGCATCATCTGGCGGCGCGCATTCGTGCCCGCACCACGCCGCAACTCAAATTTATTTACGACGACAGTATCGAGCGCGGCAGCAGCATGGATGCGCTGATTGCCAAAGCCCGCGCCAGTGATGCAGATCACGATGAATAAAAACCTGCAAGTACAGCTGGCGGGTGCAGATACGAATAACACAGTGTATTCGTACCAATGAAGAGACTCCGATTACGCTGCGTTAACCGGAACGGTCATCCAACAACCAACATCTTGTTTATTCATGAGTAAAAAACCCAGGGGCCGCAACATCCACGGCATTATTCTGCTCGACAAGCCCGTTCATTTGTCGAGCAATGATGCGTTGCAAAAAGCAAAACGCATTTTCAGCGCGCAAAAAGCCGGACACACCGGCAGCCTCGATCCGCTGGCCAGCGGCATGCTGCCGCTGTGCTTCGGCGAAGCCACCAAAATTTCTGCCTATCTGCTCGATGCCGACAAGGTGTACCGCTTCACCTGTGCACTGGGCAAAAAAACCGCCACCGGCGATGCCGAAGGCGAGGTGATTGAACAGCGTCCGTTTGAACACATCCAGCGCGCCGACGTGGAAAAAATCCTGCCGCAATTTACCGGTGAACTGATGCAGGTCCCGCCCATGTACTCGGCGCTGAAAAAAGACGGCAAGCGGCTGTATGAACTGGCGCGCGAAGGTATCGAAGTGGAGCGCGAGCCGCGCCCGGTGACGATTCACAAACTTGAACTGTTGTCGTTCCGGAACGGTGAAATGGAATTACAGGCCAGCTGCTCCAAAGGCACCTATGTGCGCACCCTCGCCGAAGACATGGGCGAAGTCCTGGGTTGTGGCGCCTACATTACCCAGCTGCGCCGCCTGAGCGTGGGGCCTTATGCCGGTCACGCCATGGTGACGCTGGACAAATTGTATGAACTGGCCGAACAGGGTGAAGCCGCGCTCGATGCGCAGCTCCTGCCCGTGGATACCGGCATCATGAACTGGCCCGAAGTGCGCCTCGATCCCGACAGCGCTTTTTACATCAAACAGGGCCAGCCGGTACTGGTGGCCAAATCCCCGATGCGCGGCATGGTGCGCCTCTACGACGCGCAGTGTTTTCTGGGCGTGGGCGAAATCCAGAGCGACGGCAAGGTGGCGCCGAAGCGGTTGTTGCATTTGGGGTAAAGTTTAAAGTGATAAAGGTTAAAGGAAAGGCCAATGCGCCGTGACATCATGGATTTGCTGCCCCCTAAACTTTGATCCTTTAAACTTTAAGTTTTTATGATAGAATCCCGCCTCTTTTTCCGAGGCACACTCATTTACACAAGGGTCAGGAGTCCGTTTTATATGTCATTGCAAGCAGCCGAAAAGGCAGAAATCGTAAACAAATATGCGCGTTCACAGGGTGATACCGGTTCATCAGAAGTGCAGGTTGCACTGCTGACCGCCAACATCAACCAGTTGACCGATCACTTCAAGGTACACAAGGCCGATCACCATTCACGTCGTGGTCTGCTGAAAATGGTTAATCAGCGCCGCAAGTTGCTGGATTACCTCAAATCCAGAGATGACGCACGTTACAAGAGCCTGATTGAAAGCCTCGGCCTGCGCCGCTAAAACCCAAGGAAACCCCGCTGTGACCGTGATTAAAAAATCTTTTCAGTTCGGTGAACATAACGTCACCATCGAAACCGGCGAAGTTGCTCGCCAGGCCTCTGGCGCCGTACTGGTCAACATGGCCGATACAGTGGTGCTGGTCACTGCGGTGGTGGTAAAGGGGGGCGAGCCGCAAGACTTCTTCCCCATGACTGTCAATTATCAGGAAAGAACCTATGCGGCGGGCAAAATCCCCGGCGGGTTCTTCAAGCGCGAAGGCCGCCCCTCGGAAAAAGAGACCCTGACTTCCCGCCTGATTGACCGTCCCTTGCGTCCGCTGTTTCCCAAGGGTTTTACCAACGAAGTGCAGATCATTGCCACGGTGGTATCGCTGAACAACGAAATTGATCCGGATATTCCGTCCATGATTGGTGCTTCTGCGGCACTGGCCATTTCCGGCGCGCCGTTCATGGGCCCGATTGGCGCGGCTCGTGTTGGTTACAAGGATGGCAAGTATTTGCTCAATCCTTCCAATACACAGTTGAAAACCTCGGATCTGGATCTGGTGGTGGCCGGTACCCACGATGCCGTGCTGATGGTTGAATCCGAAGCCAATGGTTTGTCTGAAGATGTGATGCTGGGCGCCGTGGTATTTGGTCAGGAGCAGTTCCAGGTGGTGATCAAAACCATCAAGGAACTGGCAGCCGAAGTGAATACACCGGCGATCAGCTGGACTGAACCCAAATCCAGTGATGAGCTGAAAAAGGCTGTGGCAGATGCCATGACGGCGGCCGTGACCCAGGCTTACCAGATTTCTGAAAAACTGGATCGTTATGCAGCCATCGACAAACTGCGTGATGAAGCCGTAGCCAAACTGGCTGTGGCTGACAAGGCAGGCTGGAATGCGGAGGATGTAAAAACGGCTTTCGCCAAACTCGAAAAGAACATTGTGCGCAGCCGCATTCTGGCTGGCGAAAAACGTATCGATGGCCGTACCCTGGATCAGGTGCGCAAGATCACGGTGCGTACCGGCGTACTGCCGCGCACTCACGGTTCCGCCCTGTTTACCCGTGGCGAAACCCAGGCACTGGTGGTGACCACGCTCGGTACGGCACGCGATGCGCAGACCATTGATGCGCTTGAAGGTGAGCGTCGCGATCACTTCATGCTGCATTACAACTTCCCGCCGTATAGCGTGGGTGAAGCCGGCAGGGTTGGCACACCGGGTCGTCGCGAAATCGGTCATGGCCGTCTCGCCAAGCGTGGCGTGATTGCCGTAATGCCTAACGAAACAGATTTTCCTTATTCCATTCGCGTGGTGTCTGAAATTACCGAATCCAATGGTTCCAGCTCCATGGCTTCTGTTTGCGGTACCAGTCTGTCGCTGATGGATGCCGGCGTGCCGATCAAGGCACCGGTGGCCGGTATTGCCATGGGTCTGGTGAAAGACGGCGACAAGTACGCGGTATTGAGTGACATTCTGGGTGATGAAGATCATCTGGGCGACATGGATTTCAAGGTGGCCGGTACGTCAACGGGCGTCAACGCGCTGCAAATGGACATCAAGATTACCGGTATCACCAAAGAAATCATGGCCAAGGCGCTGGAGCAGGCCAAGGCGGGTCGCATGTTTATTCTGGGTGAAATGAACAAGGTGATCAGTACGTCCAAGGGTGAAATGTCACACTACGCACCGCGTTACCTTACGATGAAAATCAATCCGGAAAAAATCCGCGATGTTATCGGCAAGGGCGGTGTGGTGATTAAATCCATTACCGAAGAAACCGGCGTTACCATTGATATCGACGATGATGGCAACGTAAAAATTGCATCCAGTGATTTTGCGGCGGCAGAAGTGGCGAAGAATCGTATCGAACAGATTGCAGCGGATGCGGAAGTCGGTCGCGTTTATACCGGCACGGTGATCAAGATCATGGATTTCGGCGCGTTTGTGCGCATTCTTCCGGGCAAGGAAGGTCTGGTGCACATTTCACAAATCTGCGAAGAACGTGTGGAAAGTGTCGGCGACAAACTGTCAGAAGGTGATGTGGTCAAGGTCAAGGTGCTGGAAATTGATCGCCAGGGACGTATTCGCCTGAGCATGAAGGCAGTTGAAGCTGCCTGAGCCGGATTTATTGTTCCGAATCACTCGAACGAGTGAAAAAAAGGAGCCGATGGCTCCTTTTTTTATGCCGTTCAAATCGTGCGCATGAAATTTATATTTTTTATATTGCGCGCCGCAATATTTTTCCTGTTTAATGACTACGCTCATCAACAAAGCGCAAATGATAACCCGGTAAACAACAGTTGTTCGTTTCGGGCTGGCTTCATCAGGGATTTCTGGGTATTGTCAAATCCATCTGTGCTGTCCGGATAATTGATTATTCCGCATTGCATACGACCAACTGTTCAAGTTTTTCTTTTTTTTGCAGCTAACACCCTGCCCGGATTGGCATGGTGGCTTATTTTGCGTGGATAAAATGCTTAGGCAGATATTGAACCTGTTAAAAAGATTCGACAGCATGCGTGCCCGCTACGCATTGGGCTCGCTGTTGCTGATGCTGATTTTTGTCAGCAGCGTCTGGCTGACACATGTATTCACTACCAATGCCATCTCTGATACGGCCAGCAATTCATATAATCGCGACCGGTTACTGGATGCGCATCGCGACGTGCGGCGCAATTTGTTGCAGGTGGAATACTCGCTGCAATCCTTTCTGGTGTCATCTGAACAATCTGAAGCGAATCAGGCGCTGGCTGAACTGGATGTCGCCATGCAGCGCGTACACGAAATCGGCAACAGCCGCTGGATGACGCGCAACAATCTGGATGAAAAACTGAAACAGCTGGCAGATGATTTGCAACAGTATCGCCAGTATGTGGTACAGCTGATTGAAA
>JAUPMA010000119.1 GCA_030836935.1 Pseudomonadota bacterium
CGCCCCGTCGTAGATGCGCTCCCCGATCTTGGGGGCCACCACCTGCACCATGGCGCGAATCAGGGGCCGTGGGGTGTAGTACTCACCGCCGTTCCGCCCGGCGTTACCCATGTTCTTGATCTTGGCTTCGTAGAGGTGCGACAGTTCGTGTTTTTCGGTTTGCGAACGGAAACGCAGTTCATCTATGTGATCAATGATTTCGCGCAGGTTGTAGCCGCTGTGAATGCGGTTTTTTATTTCGCCGAAAATTTCACCGATTTTGTATTCGATGGTATTGGGGCCAGTGGCTTTTTGCTTGAAGGCGTGCAAATACGGAAACAGTTTGCGATCAACAAAATCGCGCAGGTCATCACCCGTCAGCGCCTTGTTGTGATCGAGCTTGCCGCTGGCATCTTTTGGCGCGGCCCAGCTTTCCCAGCGGTAAGGCGCTTCGAGTATGTAACTGTATGCCTTGCCTTCCAGCTGCGCTTCCATGGCGCGATCCTGTTCCAGGCTGTCGAGGTATTTGAGAAACAGCAGCCAGGAGGATTGTTCGGTGTAATCCAGCTCGGTGGTGCAACCGGCTTCTTTCCAGAGTACGTCGTCGATATTTTTAAAAGCTTGTTCAAACATGGATGCCTTATTGTTATGCAGTCAATATCACTTCAGGCCCACCAGACGCAGGCATTGAAATCAGTGGAAGCGCGGGATTGCGGCATCCAGGCCCTCACCGTGCGGATGCACTTTGGTGAGCTGTTTAATATATTGAGAGCTTTGCACGATTCCTCCATGAATCGGTAAAGCAACGATCCCTGTGCCAAGAGACTTTTTCACTTCGTGAAAAGTCTCATGTTGAAAATCCAGTGTAGAGAATAAGTAGAGAGTGCAATGATTACCCAGGCTTATCAACCCCGGTGACTTTATAGGCTGAAAGCTGAATCCGCAACGCCTGCCCTGGTTTTATATCAAGGGTGGACAGATGCGGCCTGGGGAGGTTTGGCTTTTAATGCTTGCCAAACAAAAAATCCCGGCACTTCAATGATTCACCGGTTTCTTCAATAACTTTCGCTGCAAGGTGCGCCGATGCATGTTCAGACTGCGTGCCGCCGCAGAAATATTTCCATCGTGTTCTGCCAGTACGCGCTGGATGTGTTCCCATTCCACACGCGATACAGACATCGGTGTCGCGGCTGGTTCCACTTCAACCTGGCCCGAGTCGCGATCAAATGCGGCAACAATTTCATCGGCATCCACCGGCTTGGCAAGATAATGGGTGGCGCCGAGTTTGATGGCTTCAACTGCGGTTGCCACACTGGCGTAACCGGTGAGCATCACAATGCGCATGTCACTGTTTAATTGTTTAAGCTGCGGCACCAGAAACAAGCCGGACTGGCCGGGCATTTTCAAATCCACCACGGCGTATTGCGGAATTTGCTGTTGCGCCATCTGCAAGGCGGACTCGGCATTGTCTGCACACTGCACGGCAAAACCGCGTTTTTGCAGCGCACGCGCCAGAACTTCGCGAAACACCGCATCATCATCCACAACTAATAATTTTTCAGGTTGATTCATCATTCTTTATCAAGACTTTGGTTGCAAGGCATGCACGGGAATGCGAATGTGCGCCGCCACGCCACCCTGGTCACGATTGGAAATATTCATGCTGCCGCCCAGTCCTTCGATTACCGTGCGCGATAAATAAATTCCCAGACCCTGACCATGCTGTTTGGTCGTCACAAAAGCTTCTCCAAGATTCGGATGCGCAGGCAGGCCATTTCCCTGATCCAGTATCTGCAAATCCAGTTCACGATCATTCCAGGCTGCCACAATTTCAACACCGGCTGGTGATGCGTCGGCCGCATTGTCCAGCAAATGCGTAATTGCCTGGGTCAGGGTGCGTTCCGCCAGGATATTTTTATTTTTTTCGGCACCACTGAACTGAACATTAACCGGCGTTGCCGGATGCAATTCCTGCCAGCGATTGATTACATCATCGAGAAAATTCCGGATGGACATCACCGATGCCGATTCTGCGCGCGGCTGGCCGTATGATTTGGCAATGGATGACAAAATCGTTTTGCAGCGATCCACTTGCTGACGCAACAATTGCAATGAAGAGGTTAATTCCGCATCAGACTGGTATTCGGTTTCCATTTCCCTGGTCAGTACCGCCATGGTGGCCAATGGCGTGCCCAGTTCGTGCGCCGCGCCAGCTGCCAGCGCGCCCAGTGCCACCATCCGCTCCTGTTCCAGCATTTTTTCCCGCGCCTGTGAAAGCTGGCGCTCGCGCTCGCGCAAGGCGCTGCTCAGGCGCACCACAAAATGCGCCACGATGCCGGCGCTGAATACAAAACCGAACCACATGCCATACAGGTGCAGGTTGAAGGCGCTGGTATGGCCATCATGCACATGTTCCAGCGGCACGTTCCAGAATATCAGGGCGGCATAGCAGGCAACGGTGATGGCCGTTGTTGCCCAGGCATAGGCCGAGGGCAGAATGATGGCGGCGACAATCAGCGGCAGCAGATAGGCCCAGATCAGCGGGTTGGCATAACCCCCGGTAAGATAAAAAATCCAGGTAAGCGCGGCAATATCAAGAAAAATATGACCAAAGAATTCGGCATCATCCACCGGCCGTTCGCGGCGCAAACGCAGCGCAGTAAAGATATTGGTAAGCAGCTGCAAGCCCATCACCAGTGCCACGGCGGTCAGTGAGGTTCGCATGCCAATGGCATAAAAAATGACCAGCAAGGCCACTTCAATCAGCAACAGCGAACCTCGCATGGCCAGCAGCAGTGACAAATGATTGGAGCCGGGTGATGAATACGGGTGCTGCGTTGCCATAATGATTCTGTTGCTCCACAATGCCGTTCCCGGTTACGGCTGCCAACGGGATGTGTTGAATACCGTATAAGCACCCTCAATGCAATGCGCTGAATCCAGCAAACAGCATCCTGAATCACGATTGCGGCAATATGCCGCAGTCATCCTTTACCAGCACCCGGAATCAGGCTGGATTTGAAGCCAGCCAGGAATTCAGGTTTATCTCTAGCCGGCCCGTAAGTCACTGGATGCTCACAAAATAAATCTCTGATCTCTTGCGCTTATCTTGACTCAGATCAAGGCTCGAACACC
>JAUPMA010000120.1 GCA_030836935.1 Pseudomonadota bacterium
GCCAGCAACTGGTTGTAAACGGTGTTAACTGGAATGGCACCACTCAACAGAATGTTTTGCTGATGGCCGGCGAAATCGATCTGAGTGATTTCGGGCTTCTGGCCGGTGCATCCGTTAATGATCCGTTTAATATCAATCTGAGGGCCAACAGCACAACCATACCCATGGCCCTGTCTCTGGTGGGCGCCCTGCATACCGGAGCTGCCACAACCGCTGTACCGGTTCCCGCGCCTTTTGCACTGCTGTTCTCCGGTCTGGCTGCATTGGGTTTGATTGCCCGCCGCAAGTAGGCGTTTTCACTGGTGCAATAAAAAAGCCTGCATAAGCAGGTTTTTTTATTTTTCGGAATACTGTTTTCATTCCTCATCATCCGGCTGTTCGATTTCGGTCATTTTCTCTTTAACCGTTGAAGATGGTCGCTGCTCAATCCAGTCACAAATACCGCGCCAGTGCATCTTGTCGACATAAACCGGTTTGTTTTTTAACTCATGTATGCCCAGACCTTCTTCGGAAGCTTTGACATAGTTTTGCGAATCACGCAAACGTGCCACCACCGGAATGCTCAGGGTACGCAGGAATCTTTCCAGCGCCTGAAAGGCCAGGGTATTTTTTCTGACTCGATTAGCAATAATGCCAATACGGGTGCGGGTCTGACGTACCTTGGCTTCAAGCAGCAAATCGCGAATGAAATCGGCTGTGGCAAAAATATCAATGGGTGATGGCAAGACCGGTATCAAAATACAATCCGCACCCTTTATTTGCTCAACCAGAGCAGAGCCTTTCAGTCCGGGCGGTGTATCGATAATGAGTTGTCCGGTTTCCGGTGGCAGACGCAGATGCCAGCTCATGGTGGTGGCACGGGCCGCACTTTGATTAGCGGTAACACCATAAATTCCGGCTTCTTCTGCCGGCCGTGAACGCAGCCAGCGCATGCTGGAACCCTGCGGATCATAATCAAACAAGGCGGCATGATGGCCGCTGGCGGCATAAAAACTGGCGAGATTGGTGGAAATAGTGGTTTTGCCGCAACCACCTTTGCTATTGATAACGACAATGCGCAACATGATTATTTATTCAGTTGCATCAAAACGAAAAGTGGCGGTATTTCCATGTTGCTATCGTCCCGGTTGTGATCGCTTGTACAGCCTGCGCTGCAATTATAGTGCGCCCTATTGCGATTCCGTCAATCACAGGCTGAATTATCCACGCGAACCATCCATGACTTTGTGAAAAAAACCCGATTACGGGGCTTTGAAAAACCCGGGCAAAACCAGCACAAAGTTAACCGGTTTGTGAACCACACAAATCCCATGCGTATGTGCAATCCAGTTCCGCCAGCACGGCCGTAACACCGTCACCGCCATCCTGCAGCATGATGTGCAGCGGTGTGCGATTATCAAAACGTTTATGCGGTGTTTTGATCCAGTGCGAAGCCATCAACGGATTGCCCGGATAGGAAGTGCGCAATGCCTCAATAATACCGAGCAAGCGGATCACCCGGTATTCAACCTCGGCCGTATCGGGAAACGGAGTGTTTTCATGGTAAGCACGCAGACGCCGGCTTTTGGTATCGTCCGGCAAGTTAAGCACGGCAATCTGCTGTTCGGCGGACAAGCCCCACTCCTGAAGATGGTGCATGACTTTCCGCGTTAAAAGAATCTGTTGATCCGCATTCATTCCTAGCATGGGGGAATACCTCATTATTCACGGATGCGTGTTATTCCCAGCGAAACAGGAACGCACCCAGTAACAAAAAAATCAGGCTCATAACAGCCAGTATGGCCAGATGTCCACCGACATCAATCAAACCGGCGCCGTCAAGCATGATAGCACGCGCGGCACCGGTGACATGCGTCAGCGGAAACAGCTGCGCCAGCTTCTGCACCCAGGGATGCAGACCATCCAGCGAGAACCAGACACCGGATAAAAACATCATTGGCCAGGAAACCAGATTGAGCAACCCATCAGCCAGTTCCTCGGAGCGCAGTCTGGCGGCAATCACCAGTCCAAGACAGATCATACTAAATGCACCGAGAGCAAAAACCGCAAGTAAATGCAGGTAATGACCATGCATGACAAAATCCACAAATACATGCGTACCAAAATAAACAACTGTTACAACAGCCAGTATCAGCCACAGGCGCGACACCAGCTGGGCACCGAGAAACTCCAGCGCATTGAGCGGCGTGGCCTTGAGCCGTTTGAGTACGCCATTTTTCCGGTAACGCACAATGACATAGCCCACGCCGTACAGCGCGCTGAACATCATGTTCATTCCCAGTACGCCGGGAATAAGCCAGTCAACATAACGAACCGGACGGCCGTTAAGTATTTCCCGGGTGTAAATATTGCCGGAAGATGAATTCAGCAGGCGTTCCAGCAAGTAACCTTTTGGTGAAGTTTCATTGATCCAGTAATGGTTGCTATCGGTGTCCAGCAGCATATCCAGCTGATGCCTGGCAACTTTTGTTATGGCGTCCTGCTGATCTTTTAACGGAATAAACCGGATATATTGTGTGTGCAGAAACTCGATGTTTTTATTTTTATCCTGTTGAATGACACCGACCTTGTACTGATCGTCAGTGCTGCCAC
>JAUPMA010000121.1 GCA_030836935.1 Pseudomonadota bacterium
AAACCAGACGCATATATTCACTCTTCTCGATACAAGCCGGCTCAAGGCTCAGGTTTTTGTATCGGAAGATCTGCTGCCGCAACTGGCCGTGAATGACATGGCAACAATCAATCTTGAATCCGCTGGCAAAAAAAATATGGCGCAGGATTTCAATGGCCGCATTACCCGCATTCCACCTGGACTGGATCCGCAAACCCGCCAGGCTGAAATCGAAATTGAAATCAATCCGGTACCGGCTGGTGCCATGCCTGGCCAGTTATGCAACGTTACCCTGCATGGAAAAAAAATAAAAAAACTGATGATGGATTTTGATGCCTTGCGTTACGACAACCATGGCGCATTTGTTTATGTAGTGCGCGACAATCGCGTACAACGCACTGCCGTGCAAACCGGCATACAACAAGATAACAGCATTGAGATATTGCAGGGCGTCAATGCAGGTGACATGGTAATCACCAAGGGATTTACCGGTTTGCAGGACGGCAAGACAGTAAATATGACGGAACAGGCAAAATGAATTTCTGTTCTGCAAATCCAAACTTCAAACCTGCCACCCTGCGATGAAACCAAATCTGCGCACTGGCGGCCTGGCGTCCTGGTCCATTCGCCGGCCTGTTGCCATAACCATGCTGTCATTAACAGTGGCAGTACTCGGTCTGTTTGCATTTGGCAGGCTGAATATTGATTTGCTGCCAAAACTCATTTATCCCGAAGTGCGTGTGCGCGTAATTGATCCCGGCGTTCCGGCGCGCATTATGGAAGATCAGGTAACACGGTTGCTTGAAGAACAGCTTGCCATTACAGAAGGCGCCATTGCCATTCAATCGCAAACATCGGAAGGCACCAGTTCCATTGATTTGACTTTTCCTTATGGCACCGATATTGACATTGCATTGCGTGATGCCAGCACACGCCTGGATCGCGCCAAGCGTTTTTTGCCAGATACCATTGACCCGCCCACCATTTACAAACGCGATCCATCACAGATTCCGGTAATGGAACTGATTGTCAGCTCGGACGGGCGTGACGAAACCGCCCTGCGCGAATGGGTTGATTACGAATTTGCACGCTGGTTTCTCAATATTGAAGGCGTAGCAGCAACCGAAGTTGGCGGTGGCCTGGTGCGTGAAATACAGATTGAAGTTGATCAGGAGAAACTGGCCAGCCGCGGACTTGAACTTGCCGATGTAATCAACACACTCAAAAATGAAAATCTGGATGTTGCCAGCGGCACACTCTACAGCGGCAACCGCCAGCTCAGCGCCCGCACCCACGGCCGTCTGCAATCCGTTCAGGAACTTTCGCGTTTACCCATACTGCGCAACGGTGAAAGCGGACTTCACAACATTACCCGTCTTGGCGATGTTGCCAGAACGCTGGATACGCATCAGGATGAACGGCTGCGCGTTCGCCTGAACGGCGTACCCGGAGTGAAACTTTCCATTCAGAAGCAGCCGCAGGCCAACACCGTAGCCGTTGTTGATTCTGTAACAGAACGTCTGGCGTGGTTTGAACAGCAGAATCTTCTGCCTGATGATATACGGATTGAAAAAGTTGGCGATCAGTCAAGTTATGTGCGCGCCGCATTAACCAGCGCATCCATGGCTGCCTTGTCCGGCGCGTTGCTGGCAACACTGGCTGTTTATTTATTTCTGGGAAACTGGCGTGGCACATTTATTATTGCCAGCGCAATTCCGCTTGCCATGCTGATTACATTATCCATTATGGGTGCGTCGGGTTTGACGCTTAACATCATGTCACTTGGCGGTCTGGCACTTGGTGTTGGCATCCTGCTCGATAATACCATTGTGATGCTGGAGAATATTTCACGTCATCAGGCATCCACCACGGATAATGAAACCGCCGCCATTGAAGCTGCCGCAGAAATTACCAGTGCCATTACCGCCTCCACCACCACTAATCTCGCAGCGGTTATCCCGTTTTTATTTATTGGTGGACTGATTGCCCTGTTATTCAACGAACTCATTATTACGCTATCCGCATCCATTCTGGCTTCATTACTGGTGGCTCTCACGCTGGTGCCAGCGCTTGGCGCGCGCATGCAGCACAGGACAACTGCGCCGGCAACACAGGCCATCATGCAATGGCTGCAAAATAAATATATTGCAATGCTGCAAAAAAGCCTTGGCCGGCCAGCCATTGTTTTTGTGGTGACTCTGCCGTTACTTTTTGCCAGCGTGTGGATACTGTCGAACAGCAAGGAGGTCTTTCTGCCCGATATGGATCAGGGACAAATCAATATTTCAGTGACCGGCGATCCCGGCATACGACTGGACGAACTGGACAGGGCAATGATGCAAATCGAAAGTCTGCTATTGCAGAAAACCGAAGTTCACAGTGTATTCACCACATCTGGCGGTTTTGTATTTGGCCGCATGGCACGTGAGATTTCCAATCAGGGTTCATTCAATGTGCAACTCACTCCCGTAACTGAACGTGATACTGACAGCAAGACCTGGTCGCAAAATATCAAAAAGGAAATTGATGCGCTGCAACTGTCCGGTTACACAGTACGCACAACTGTCAGCGGCATACGCGGCATTCGTCTTGGCGAAAGTGACAAGGATGTGAGCCTGCGCATTCAGGGCAGCGATCTCGATACCCTGACCAGATTGGGCAACGACATTACGCAACGTATTCGCGATATTCCATCCATCAGCGATGTGCAGCACAGTTATGAAGAACAATCTGTGGAACTGGTACTGGAAATCAATCGCGAACGGGCGGCCGATTATGGTTTGCATGCACAGCAAATTGGTGCCGCACTCAATATTGCACTGGATGGTGAAATCATCAGCGATTATTTTTCCGGCGACCGCAAATATGACCTGCGTTTGCGCCTCAACAAATCCCGCATCCAGTCCATACGCGATCTCGACAGCATTATCGTCGGTATGAAAAACAATCGCGCCATCCGGCTGCGTGATGTTGGCCACCTGGAGATACTCCCCGCACCCGCCACCATTTACCGCGACAGCCAGCGCCGAATGGTTGAAATATCTGCCACGCTGCAACCGGGGATTACACTTGAAGAAGCCATGGCCGACATCAACAGCACCCTGAACGATTTTGCACTGCCCGAAGGCTACAACATATATGATGGCAGCGCGCTGGACAGCTTGCGCGAAGGCAAAAAAACAGGCGGCATTCTGCTGGCGCTGGCATTGTTCCTGGTAATGGTTGTGATGGCTGTTCAATACGAGTCAGTCAGCAATCCTCTCATTATTATTTTTGGCGCAACTTTTTCAATTATTGGCGTGGCTTTCAGTTTATGGCTGTTCCTCGATGGTGAATTTTCCATGCCAGCAAAAATCGGCATGATTCTTCTGGTAGGTATTGTGGTGAACAATTCGATTATCCTGCTTGAACAAATCGGGATTCAGCGCGAATCCGGTCATGATCTTTTTAATGCCATCAGCAGCGCGGCCAGTCTCAGATTACGCCCCATCCTGATGACCACACTCACCTCGGTTGTTGGCACCCTGCCCCTGTCACTCGGGCTGGGTGAAGGTTCTGAAATGCTGCAACCCCTGGCAACTGTCACCGTATTCGGTTTGATATTTGCCATGATCATTTCCCTGCTGCTGGTACCGACTGTGTATTACCTGGTTAACGGGCGCAGGATGCAGACTGAAAAACAAAAACATGAATGACTGGCTAGACACAGCACAATTTCATCCGCTGCAAAACAGGTGTATTCATGTCTGGCTGTTTCAGCTCGACCTGAGTCCGGTATCCATCAGCCGTTTCCTGCCATTGCTGGATGCAGAGGAAAAATCACGCTGCAACCGCTTTGTGCATTCCGTTCACCGTGACCGGTTCATTGCTGCACACGGCTTCATGCGCAGCGTGCTGGAACTTTATCTGCAACAACCGGCTGCTGCATTATGTTTTGCAAAAGGCGAACATGGCAAACCGTTTTTTTCCGGACGAAATGATTTGCACTTCAATTTGAGCCATTCACAGGATATTGCCATTCTGGCTGTTGCCGGCCATGACATTGGTGTTGATGTGGAATACGTCAACCGGAAAAATGACTGGAAAAAAATCATGCAGCGCTTTTACACCGCGCCGGAACAGAAGCAGATTCTGTCACTGCCAGAACCACTGCAACAGCGTGCCTTCTTTCAGGTATGGACCCGCAAGGAGGCACACATGAAAGTTACAGGCCAGGGTTTGTATTTATCCCCAAGCCAGTTCACCGTCAGCGCCCCACCCGATCAGGCAGCATTACTGGATATGGATTCCGGACAGGACATCAGGCAATGGCAGATGTTTGATATTGATCTGCCGGATACAGCCAGGGATTATTGCGCGTGCCTGTCACTGGCCGGGACAGCGGAAAGCCTGCTGAAATTTGTTTTTTTGTAAAACGGAATTTATTTCTGACCGCATTATTACGCAACATCTCACAGATATGATTTCAACCGTAACTTACATCAGCAAACAGCAACAGGCCGACGCTGAAAAACTGGCGCAGCAACTGGGATTACATTGTCAGCCGGCCAGCCAGAACCTTGATGAACTGGTGCTGAACTTCACATCCTCTTTTTTGGAAATACGCGACCTGCAACAAAATATCGCCATTCACATTGATTTTGTTTCCGGTTCGCTGGCACACCGTCGCGAATATGGCGGCGGCAGGAACCAGCCACTGGCCAGAGCCGTCGGCATAAAACCCGGATTCACGCCATCTGTGCTTGATGCCACTGCCGGTTTGGCAAAAGATGCCTTTGTTCTGGCGACACTGCGCTGCCCGGTTATCATGATTGAACGTTCGCCGTTTGTGGCAGCCCTCATACACGACGCCATGCAGCGCGCCGCACAGGACGAAACCTTTGCGCCACTTTTGCAAAATGGTTTTCAACTGGTTAACGCCAATGCCATTGACTATTTATCCACCCCGAACGAACAGAAAAAACCGGATGTAATTTACCTCGACCCCATGTACCCGGAAAAACAGAAATCAGCGCTGGTTAAAAAGAACATGCAGATTCTGCAAAAACTGCTTGGCCAGGATGAAGACACCGAACAGCTGCTGGCAGCTGCCCGGCATTGCGCAAAAAAACGTGTGGTTGTGAAACGACCGAAAGGCGCCGGATTTATCGGCCACATTAAACCGGCATTTGATGTAGCCAGCAAGAATACGCGCTATGACGTTTATCTGCCGTTACAGGAATAACGGCAACATTGCTATATGAATTTAACCTTTCAGTCTTTCTGGTGGTTACCCGGGAACGGAACTTTTATGCCAGCATCGCCCTGTTTTTCTGAGACCGGATTCAACCTTGTTGAGGGTTATTAGCATCGGGATTTTAACGGTGGCATCACCAGGAAATCCGTTTTCCCTGCCAGGTTGCCAGACTGATTTTTCAAC
>JAUPMA010000014.1 GCA_030836935.1 Pseudomonadota bacterium
AAGGAAGGCGTGATTGCAGTTTATGATCTGGGTGGCGGTACGTTTGATATTTCCGTTTTGCGATTGAACAAGGGTGAATTCGAAGTACTGGCTACCAGTGGAGACAGAGCACTCGGTGGTGACGATTTTGATCACGCGATTGCACAATGGATCGTACAAAACGCCGGACTGGATTTGCAGTCTCTGGACGCGACAACTTCACGTTTATTGTTGCGCGAAGCCTGTGCCGCCAAGGAAGCCTTGTCGCAGCAGGAACAAATTGAACTGAATATCGAACTGGGTACAAAACAGAAATGGTTTGGCACACTCAACCGCGATACATTCAACTCTCTGGCTGATCCGCTGATTAAAAAAACCCTGATGTCCTGCCGTCGTGCCCTGCGTGATGCAGGTCTTGAAAATCACGACATCATGGATGTCGTGATGGTGGGCGGTTCCACCCGCGCACGGCGTGTGCGTGAACTGGTGGGGGAATTTTTCGGGCGCGAGCCATTGGTCAGTATCGATCCTGACAAGGTGGTAGCGATTGGCGCGGCGATTCAGGCCAATGCACTGGCCGGTAACAGCCGCGATGGCGACATGCTGTTGCTGGATGTCATTCCGTTATCGCTGGGCATTGAAACCATGGGCGGGCTGGTGGAAAAAATCATTCCCCGCAACACACCCATACCGGTGGCCAGGGCTCAGGAATTCACTACTTACAAGGATGGCCAGACCGCCATGGCGGTGCATGTGATTCAGGGCGAACGCGAACTGGTAGCAGACTGCCGTTCGCTGGCGCGTTTTGAATTGCGCGGCCTGCCGCCACAAGTGGCCGGTGCGGCACGCATCCGGGTGGCATTCCAGGTGGATGCAGATGGCCTGCTTAGCGTGTCGGCACGCGAGGAAACATCCGGTGTTGAAGCCCAGGTGGCCGTGAAACCCTCCTATGGGCTGAGTGATGGCACTATCGAAACCATGCTGCGCGATTCCATGAATCATGCCATGGAAGACAAGAATGCACGCAGTCTGCGCGAGCAGCAGGTCGAGGCCGATCGCGTGATGGAGGCACTGGATGCCGCCATGGTGGCCGATTCCGGTTTGCTCAAGGCGGATGAAATGGCCCACCTCCTGCTGGCCAGGGAACATCTGAAAACTATGCGCCATGGTCACGACAGCAAGGCCATCAAACAGGCCATGGAACAACTGGAAAAAACCGGCAGTGACTGGGTGGCGCGGCGCATGAATGCCAGCGTGCGCCAGGCGATGGCCGGCCATAACGTCGAAGAATTTGCCCAGACAACCAACCCGAGCAAGAAGTAGCGCCCATGCCGCAACTCATATTTTTACCTCATGAAGAGATTTGCCCCGAAGGCATGGTGATTGAAGCCGAACCCGGCATCAGCATTTGCGATGCCGCCCTGAAGCACGGCATTGAAATCGAGCATGCCTGCGAAAAATCCTGTGCCTGCACTACCTGCCATGTGTATGTGCGTGAAGGCGGTGCCTCGCTCCAGCCCAGCAGCGAACAGGAAGACGATATGCTCGACAAGGCCTGGGGACTGGAACCGGACTCGCGCCTGAGTTGCCAGGCGCTGGTGGGTAACCGGGATCTGGTCATCGAACTGCCGAAATACACCATCAACATGGTTTCAGAAAATCACTAGGAGTTCTCCCTATGGGCCTGAAGTGGACTGATTCACTGGAAATTGCTATCGCTCTGGATGAGGCGCACCCTGATGTCGATCCGCGCTATGTGCGCTTTACCGATCTGCATCAATGGGTATGTAATCTGGATGAATTTGAGGCTGAGCCGGAACATTCCAGCGAGAAGATTCTCGAAGCCATACAAATGCACTGGATTGCCGAACGCGACTGATGCGTTTGTGTTTTGAGAATCATAAAAACCCGCGTAATATCCGCGGGTTTGGTTTTTATAGAGAATCATTGTTTGATTTTGAGGCCTGATGTGAACAACCCTGCCGACAACACAACAAACCGGATTGCCAGGGTCAATCTGCTGGGCATGAACCGGCAGGATATGGAGGCATTTTTCGTCAGTCTGGGCGAGAAACCGTTTCGGGCCTCGCAAATCCTCAAATGGCTGCACCAGCAGCACGTGGCTGACTTTAGCCAGATGAGCAATATCAGCAAGGCCATGCAGCAACGCTTGGCCGAGGTGGCCTGCATTGAAGTGCCGGAAGTTGTGGTGGATCAGCAGTCGGTGGACGGCACCCGCAAATGGGCCTTGCGTCTGCACGATGGCAATGTCATCGAAACCGTTTTTATTCCCGAAGATGATCGTGGCACCCTGTGTATTTCCTCGCAGGTGGGATGCGCCCTGGATTGCAGCTTTTGCTCCACGGCACGGCAGGGCTTCAGTCGCAATCTCACTGTGGCCGAGATTCTGGCGCAAATCTGGCTGGCCGGAAAACTGCTGAAGGAAGAGGGCCGGGCCGGGCGTAACATCACCAATCTGGTGCTGATGGGCATGGGTGAGCCCATGCTGAATTACGAAAATGTCGTCAGGGCGATTGATATTTTTCTTGATGATTTTGCCTATGGATTGAGCAAGCGTCGTGTCACCGTGAGTACCGCCGGTGTTATCCCCGCCATGGATTGTCTGAGATCGGAAGAGCGT
>JAUPMA010000015.1 GCA_030836935.1 Pseudomonadota bacterium
CAGCGGTTCATTCGTGTATTGAATGAAATTACCGCAGACGGTTTTGTGTTTCGCGTCGATATGTTTTTACGCCCGCATGGTGCCAGCGGCCCGCTGGTAATGAGTTTTGATGCCATGGAGCAGTATTACCAGACGCAGGGCCGCGACTGGGAACGCTATGCCATGATCAAGGCGCGGGTAATTGGCGGTGATCGCGAGGCGGGCAGTCAGTTAATGAAAATGTTGCGGCCATTTATATATCGCCGTTATCTGGATTTTGGTGCATTTGAGGCCATTCGCGATATGAAGGCCTTGCTGGATTCGGATGTAAAACGCAAGGGCAATCTCGACAATATCAAACTGGGTCTGGGTGGTATTCGTGAAATCGAATTCATTGGCCAGACCTATCAGCTGATTCGCGGCGGCAGTGAACCTGATTTGCAGATTCGCGGCATTGTTGCCGTGTTGCAGAAGCTGGCGCAGAAAGAAGTAATCAGCGAAACCGAAGCCCGCGATCTGCTCGTCAGTTACGATTTTATGCGCCGGCTGGAAAATCGCCTGCAAATGTTTGCTGATAGCCAGACGCACGTATTGCCGGGTGATGCAATGCAACGCGAGAGCATGGCGCTGGCAATGAATTATGCAAGCTGGGATGAACTGGCTGCAGCCACCACGCAACACCGGCAGCGCGTACACAATTATTTTAGTGACACCTTTGCGTTGCCGGAATTTGCCGGTGAGAATTCAGCGATCGAACAATTCGTGCGCATCTGGCGCGGTATTGTGACAGCGGAAGAAGCAGCGGATATTTTTCAGGCGCAGGGCATTCAGCATGGCGAAAACCTGTTGCAGCAATTAAGTGCGTTTCGCGAAACCAGTCTGATTCAGGCCCTGGCCGGCAGCGCGCGGCAGCGGCTCGATAATCTCATGCCACAGTTGTTGCAATCACTCCGGCATGTAAACAATGCAGACGATGCCTTGCAGCGATTATTGAATTTGTTGCAGGCAATCGTGCGGCGCAGTGTGTATCTGGCACTGCTGATTGAATATCCGGTGGCACTGGAGCAACTGGTGCGGCTATGTGCCGCCAGTCCCTGGATCAGCAGTTTGCTTACGCGTTACCCGGTATTGCTCGATGAGTTGCTGGATGCGCGCACCCTGTATGAAATTCCCAACCGGCAGCACATGGCAACCGAGTTGAATGATCTGTTGCAGGGTGTAACCGATGATGAGGAACGATTGCTGGATAATTTGCGCCGGTTCAAACAGGCGCAAATGCTGCGGGTAGCGGCAATGGATATGGCTGGCGCCATGGAAGTCTTTGCGGTGAGCGATCAGCTGACGCTGTTGGCCGAAGTATTGCTCGACAAGGTGCATCAGCTGGCCTGGCAATACATGGTATCGCGCCATGGCAGGCCGACCTGTGTGGTGGACGGAGTGATGCAGTATCCGGTTCTGGCCATAGTGGGTTACGGCAAACTTGGCGGGCGGGAACTGGGTTATGGCTCGGATCTGGACCTTGTGTTTTTGCATGACAGCCGGGGCGAGGCGCAGCAAACGGATGGTGAAAAATGAGTGGACAACCATTTGTTTTTTGCAAGGATGGCACAACGCATGATGCACATGATGGCGACCCAGACAGCGACCGGCCGCCTGTATGAAATCGACACCCAGTTGCGGCCCGATGGCGCTTCCGGCATGCTGGTTTCCAGCCTGGAATCGTTCGGGCATTACCAGCAAAACAAGGCCTGGACCTGGGAACATCAGGCCCTGACGCGTGCGCGAGTGATAGTGGGTGATGCACAACTGGCCGGGGAATTTGCTAGAATTCGCGCCTCTGTGCTGGCACGCCAGCGCGACCCGGAGGATCTGCGGCGGGACATCATCGAAATGCGGCAGAAAATGCGTGCAGCGATGGGCACCAAACCGGCTGGCAATCAGGCCGGAAAATTTCATCTCAAGCAGGATGCCGGCGGCATGGTGGATATTGAGTTCATTGCCCAGTACGGTGTGCTGGCCAATGCGGCCACCAGACCGCAACTGTTACAGGCAACCGCCACCCGCAAGCTGCTGCGGGCATTGCAACAGTGCGGCTGGTTGAGCGAGACGCAGGCAGATATTTTGTATAACGCCTATGCAACATACCGGCAGCGCAGTCACCAGCGTGCGTTGCAGGAACAATCGTCCACGCTGGACGGAAACGAATTCGCCGGATTGCGCGCGCAGGTGCAGCAGATCTGGCAACAGATTTTCTCGATTAAATCCTGAATAACATCATCCCGGTGTTCTCAGGGTACGAAAAATAAAAATTGTGATTTTTATTTTTCTCTATTTTTAATAACGCGGTTATTGAAAATGGTGGCACTTTCATGTGCCATGCGGAATTGCTGATGATCTCAGCGCTTCCTTAAATTTAATTTATGCGCCTGGCGCAAAAGATTCTGGAGAAAGTGTTATGGCCACAATGGCTGATCGTGATGGCGTGATCTGGTATGACGGCAAACTGGTGCCGTGGCGTGAAGCCACCACGCATGTGTTAACTCACACCCTGCATTACGGCATGGGCGTATTTGAAGGCGTGCGTGCCTACAAGGCAGAACAAGGCACGGCGATTTTCCGGTTGAATGCGCACACCGATCGTCTGTTTGATTCGGCGCACATCATGAACATGAAAATGCCGTTCGACAAAAAAACCATTAACGAAGCACACAAACTGGTAGTGCGTGAAAATAAACTCACCACGGCTTATATGCGGCCCATGTGTTTTTATGGTTCGGAAGGTATGGGATTACGGGCTGATAATTTGCAGGTGCATGTAATTATTGCCGCCTGGGAATGGGGCGCCTATCTGGGTGCTGATGCGTTGCAAAAAGGCATTCGTGTGCGCACATCTTCCTACACCCGCCATCACGTCAACATCAGCATGTGCAAGGCCAAGGCCAATGGCCATTACATCAACTCCATGCTGGCACTGCAGGAAGCCTTAACCTGCGGTTATGACGAGGCCATGCTGCTGGATGTGGATGGTTATGTTGCCGAAGGCAGTGGCGAAAATATTTTTCTGGTGAAGAACAATGTGATCTACACACCGGATCTTACTTCTGCATTGAACGGCATTACACGCAACACCATATTCACGCTCGCCAATGAACTGGGCTATGAACTGCGCGAAAAACGCATTACCCGCGACGAGGTGTATATTGCCGACGAAGCATTCTTCACTGGCACCGCCGCCGAAGTCACGCCAATCCGCGAAGTGGATAACCGCAAGATCGGCAACGGTGGCCGTGGCCCGGTAACAGAAAAATTGCAGACTTTATACTTTGATGTGGTGCATGGCCGCCATCATGTGCATCCCGAATGGCTGGCCTACGTTAACAAATAAACTGAAGTGCCGAGATCGATATGCCCAATCCCAACACCGCGACACAAACAGGGTTGAAACAACCTAATGCGCAAAATCGTTATGAAGTCAGATGCAGTGATTTGCCGGTGCATTGCCCGATGCCGGGCAGCAGTTTGTGGAATTCGCACCCGCGTGTGTTTATTGCGTTTGACAGCAATGGGCGTGGCAGGTGTTCTTATTGTGGCGCGGAGTATGTGATTAAAATCTGACGCCACAAAGCCGGTAGTAATGCATGCGTTAACGCATCTGGATTTTGCGCCAGAGATTGAACGGCTTGGATTTTAAATGCCCCAGGTCGTGCGCAACAAATTCATCGGTGGCTTGCAATACACGCGCGGATGATTTGCCATCACGATAGGGATGAATGGTATCGCCATATTTCTGAATCTCTTTCATCAGTTCTGGCGGGCGAGTGAGTGCATAGGCCAGTGCCGATTCGATTTCCCCGGTTTGATGTATGTTGAGCAGGTGGGGTCCGGGCACAGCTGTGTTGAATGTGACCACCGGTTTGTTCAGCAACAGAAACTGCAAAAAGAAAGACGATGTATCGCACAACATGGCATCAGCCGATTTTAACAATGGCATTGTTTCCTGATTGCAGTCAAAGAAAGTCAGATGCGGGCCCTGCATGGCCTGGTATTTTTCCACGATGGACGAATCCATTTTGGGGTGAAGATTAACCAGCCAGTGCCAGCGGCCAGATTGCGATAGTTTATGGATGGTTGGCGCAAGTTTGTCTGCGGCGGAATATTCGGGGCTGAATGTGGAGCCAAATAAAATAACGGGTTTGGTTATGCCGAGTTGTTCACGAATGGTTGGAGTTGATTCTGCCTCAAACAGCGGATCAAGCATGGGCCAGCCGGTTTCAGTCACTTTGAAATGACCGTATCTCCTGGCCCTGGATTCAAACTGCTCTGTGGTATGCGGTCCCTGGGTGCAATACAAATCAAAAAGGCCGCGAATACGTGCGTGTTCCTGCCGGGTATTGGCGCGTTTGCCAACATCAAAACCGTGAAAAACTTCTACCTTAACACCGGGGAAAAAATCAGGAATCCAGTTGGTGGGGACAAAAACGGCTGTCGGATTATATTCCTGTACGGCTTCTACTGATTCAAGAAGTGGTGCGTCGTTTGCGGTGAGCTGGTTGGCAGTTTTGTGTATAAACCAGGCTGCCTGATCGCCGCGTTTAATGATGGCATCCTGTAGAGGACGCAGAATTGGAAAACAGTAAGGCTGATTGGCGAACAGTAAATAGCGGTTCATGCAGGTGATCTTTGTCATGATATTTTGGGCATAAATAATTGATTTATACGCCCGAATGGATGCGATATTATGCGTTATACCTGTACGAAGCAACTGGCGAATGATTCAGCTTCCGGCCATGGTTCTTTATAGCAACAAATAGCAAGGACTCCGAGTGAATATCAGTAAAACTGCTCAAGTGTTATTGTTCGTTGCGCTTATTGCATTTCCTGTCGCCATTCCATTTTTGCCGCACGTTAACGGGCTGATTATTGTATTGCTGTCGCTGGCCGGTTTCTATTTGTTGTCCAGACGCGATCCGGTAATTTCGAATCCGGATAAGTCAGAGAGGCAGTTGTATACTGCAATTGGTGTTTTCCTGTTGTCAGTTGCGATGGTTGCCTTGTTCGCCGACGGGAAACCTTTTGCGGAAACAAGTATTGGGAAATTTATATATTTTGCCCTGATTATTCCTGTTTATTTTTGCGCCAAAAAGCTGGGCATAAATCGCGCAGCGCTCTGGTCTGGACTTGCTGCAGGAGCTCTGGTATCGGCCGTGGTGGCTATTTACGATGTTGCGGGCCCTTATCATATGGAACGTGCAATGGGTATCAATCATCCTATTATATTTGGCGACCTGGCACTGCTGATGGGTGTGATGGCCATGGGCGGATTAACATGGTTTCGCAAACAATCACGCTGGCATGTGCTGATCCCTGTACTAGCGCTGGTTGCAGGTTTGCTGGCAAGTTTTTTATCGCAATCACGTGGCGGCTGGGTGGCATTGCCTGTGCTGGCGCTGCTGTTTGTCTGGCATTTTGGTGTACATGTTGCACGCTGGAAAATCCTGGCGGGCATGGCGTTACTGCTGGTATTTGTGACAGGAATCTATTTTGTTCCGCAGAGTGGTGTACGAAATACGATCAATACCACAATCATGCACGTCGATAACTATGTTAACAGCGATGTGTCCGCACCGGATCGTGCCACATCAATCGGATCGCGTTTTGAAATGTGGCGAGCATCCTGGATATTGTTTATTGAACATCCGGTGCTGGGGGTTGGTTGGGGGAAATATCAGGAAGAAACCCAGACTCTGGTGAATCGCGGGTTGATTAATCAGGCGGCGGCTGATTATCCTCATCCGCATAATCAATTTCTATCCTCGCTTGTCAATGGTGGTATGGCAGGACTGGTAGGCATTCTGGTGTTATTTATTATTATGTTTTTGATATTTCTGCGCGTTATAAAGAATGGCGCTGAAGAAACAAGTGATAAATCGCATATAGCATTTACAGGGTTGTTGCTGGTCGTTTCATTTTTTATATTCAATCTATCTGAAAGCCTGATGGAAAGATCCAGAACCGTCGCATTCATGGTTTACTATGTTGCAATTCTGTTGGCTTGTATTACAGCTAAAGGTGTCGGTAATAAACGAGCGCCAGCACATGAATAAAAGAATATCAGCTGTAATTATTTGCAAGAATGAAGAGGCAAGAATCAAATCTTGCCTGCAATCAGTCAAGTGGGCCGATGAGATTGTAGTGCTGGATTCTGGTAGTAATGATAGGACGCTGGAAATTGCAAGTGAGTTTACAGATAAGATATACATCAATATTGACTGGAAAGGTTTCGGGCCGCAAAAAAGATTGGCTGAAAGTTATGCGACCAGTGATTGGGTGCTCTCAATCGACTCAGATGAGGTTGTGAGTGAAATACTTCGTAATGAAATTATTGCAGCTGTTAATAGCGCAGATGAAAATTCTGTTTTCAGGCTTAACAGGCTCACGTATTTTTGCGGAAAGTTTATCAGGCACAGTGGCTGGTATCCGGATCGCATTGTTCGTCTCTATAATAAAAAGCACTACCATTATAACGATGCCTTTGTACACGAAGCGGTTTATTGTGATGGTGCCAGGGTCGTGAACCTGAAAGGCGATCTGTTGCACTACCAGATTTTGTCTCTTGAAGACTATATTGACAAGAGAAATAAATATGCAAGAGCCTGGGCAGATAATCATTATGCAAAAGGAAAATCTACAAATATTGCAGAAATAGTTTTACGGTCATTATTTGCATTTTTTCGGCATTATATTATTCGTCTTGGGGTGCTGGACGGGTATCATGGTTTTCTTATTTCTGTTATCCAGATGCAATATACATTTAATAAATATAATTTCCTCAGATTCAGGAATAGCAAGTAACCGGTATATGGCTTCATTAAAGCATCTATAACTGAATGCATTACATAACGACCTAATGAAGAATAAGCTCCCTCTGGCTTCGGCACCAAAGAAGATTTGCATCTTGCGTTTATCGGCATTGGGCGATGTGATGCATGTTATTCCTGTCGTCAGGGCAATACAAAAACATTGGCCGGGAACCCAAATTACCTGGATATGCGGGAAATTTGAATATAAGTTGCTCTCCGCCATTGAGGGCGTACGATTTATTGTGCTCGACAAGAAATCGGGTTGGAAATCCTGTCTGGAATTACGCCGGGAGTTAAAAGGAGAGGTTTTTGATGTGCTCCTGCATATGCAGGTGGCATTGCGCGCAAATCTGGCGAGTTTGTGTGTGCGCGCGCGAATAAGGTTGGGGTGGGACAGAAGTCGCTCACGTGACTTGCACCAGTTATTTATTAATCACTCAATTGCCAGCGCTGCTCAGGAGCATCAGGTTCAGGGATTCCTGTCGTTTGTACGTAAGCTTGGTATTGAAGTTGATTTGCCTGTCTGGGATTTTCCGGTTTCTGAAGACGCATTGTTGTTTGCCGGGAAATATATTGATGAAGACAAAAAAACGCTGTTAATTTCTCCGTGTTCCAGCCATGTTTTGAGAAATTGGGATGCAGAACGATATGCCGAGGTAGCAGATTTTGCCATCGAGAAACTGGGTATGCAGGTTATTTTAAGCGGTGGTCCAAGCGACATGGAGAAACAAATGGCGTCTGCTATTGAGGCGCGACTCAGAAACAGAGTCACCAATCTTGTTGGGAAAGATACGCTACAGCAACTGGTTGGTTTGTTAAAGAGTGTAGATGTGGTGATATCACCTGATTCTGGTCCGGTGCATATAGCAAATGCATTGGGTACACCTGTCATAGGTCTTTATGCCTGCACCAATTCGCAACGCAGTGGTCCCTATAATTCTCTGAATTATTGCGTAGACAAGTTTGAAGTTGCAGCGAAGATGTTCAGGCGTAAACCAGCAGGTCAACTGCGCTGGGGCAGTAAAATTGAAGAAAAGGGTGTGATGAAGTTGATTCAGACTGAAGAAGTGATCGGGAAATTGAAGGAATTTGCCAGCAAGGGCTAGCTTCGGATAATGGATTCAAAATATTTAATGTAATTATCAATGGTTGTTTCAAGTGAAAATGTTGTTCTCAGGGTGTTTTTGCAATTCATTGAGAGTTTTTTCAATTCTTCCGGATTGTTATACAGGTACATGACGCGCTCTGCGATGGCCTCTGGGTCTTTAACAGGAACAATGTATCCATTGACTCCATTCTGAATAACTTCCTTGCCGCCCCCCGTTGTTGTAATGACGGCTGGTGTTCCATAACCCATGGCTTCCATAACAGTGCGCGGCAGACCCTCGCCACTGATGGATGGCTGTATCAAAATATCACTTGCAGCAATCAGCTCGGGCGCATCGTTCCGATAACCTGCGACATGAATTCTGGCTTTCATTTTACTGTTGTTAATAAGTGTTGTGTAAGGCTCGGTATTTATATTCTTTCCGACCAGCAATAAATGCAGCCGCTCCAGATGTGCCAGGTACCCGGTTGCCTCCAGCATCACAGACAAGCCTTTACTTGGACGGGCATTAATGACACATATGGCTGTAAAATCATTTTCAGTAATACCGAATTGGGATAAATCCGCTTCCGGTTTGTTATACCAGGAAATATCATGACCTTTATGGATAGTTACTATATTTTTTGTCCATCCCCAAACCTGCCTGGTTACATAGTCACGTACTGCATCTGAGACGCAAATAATGCCATCAATCCTTGGATGCAGAAGTGTCAAGTAAGTGCCTGGATCGTGTCGATAAAGGCCTCTGGTGGTGCCTCGGTAGGCAATGAGCTTTATTGGCAGGCCGATACTGGCAAAAGCGGCATTGGGAATGGTTTTGGAATTTGTGGCATACAAAATATCATAATCACGAGATGTCAGTAATTTTCTGATGAGCCTGATTGATCGGATGCTTAATTTATATTTTGGGTGGCCGTCAATGACTTCAATACCGTGTTCTCTGAGGCGTTGAGCGTACTCAGTGCTGCCGTGGGTGACAACAGTCAGGTTATGGCCACGTTTAGCCAGCCCTATGTAAATCTCTGCTTCAGGGCGGATACTGTTAAATGAGCTGTTTGCAGAACAGAAAACCAGGATATTCATCTGATTCAGGTATAGTTCTGATACGATTTTTCTTCGACAATTACCGAGCCAAGGTGCAAATTGATTTTCTTTTTGATTTCTGCCCGTTTGTCGTTGGTGATGTACACACTTCTGGCAAGCTCAATAAACCGCTCACCGAAGCGTTTGTTCCGTTCCTCTTCGCGTATATCATCTTCAATATCCCAAAGCGCCTCGTTAATGCCAGTCAGCTCGTTTGTTAATTGCGTGACGGTGCTGTCAATTGCAACGGCTTTGAGCCAAACCTCGTCCAGCAGCCGGAGTTCCTTTTGTACATTGGCCTGCTTGGATGCGTCACTCATGCGTTGAGACTTGATGCGGAGAATGGTGATTTTGTCCAGAAGTTCGCCGGGAGAAATGGGGATGAGGATTTCTTTCATGTCAGGGGGTGGCCTAAATATCTCGATTCGCTAATATTACCACCTATGCCTCGAAAAACAATGAATGAAGGCACGGTCGGGTCTATTGAATAAACTCTTTGAGTTATCGAAAGGGCTGAATCAGAGGCGGCGGGTTGCCCTGCCTTGTGCCAAGTGGTGTTATTATGCCGCCTTATGAAAATGGTTATTTCCCGGAAACAAGTCATCCTCAGTACGTTATTGCATCAAGTTGTGTGGTTTGCTGATTACGACAGATATTTTTGCTGGATGACGATAAAACATTTACATCAATCGGAGAAAAAATGCTGACAGGTAAATCAATCCTTATCACGGGTGGAACCGGATCATTCGGTAACACCTTTGTGCCAATGACTCTGGCAAAATACAACCCCCGGAAAATCATCATATATTCTCGCGATGAGATGAAGCAATGGGATATGGCAAAAAAATTCCAGGGTGATCCAA
>JAUPMA010000122.1 GCA_030836935.1 Pseudomonadota bacterium
CTAGCGTTTATCGCGGCTGAGTTCAATGGCGGTATCGGCCTGTTTCAAGCGAACCTGTACGGCGGATATTGCAGGGCTGTATTGTGTGGCCTGTTGCAACAATTCATCCGCAATCCGGTTCACACCATTTCCGGATTCTGTTTGTACATTTACAACAATTAGCAGATCCGCATTCGCATCACGGCCCATCAAACGATTCAGATTTATGCGCTGCGCCTGCCATTGCATTTCCAGACCGGTGAGTTCAGCTTCGCGGCTGCGTAATTGCGCGCGTACCTGCAGCAAATCCTTGTCTTCGGCAATGCCGAGCAAGGCGCGGTCTTCGTTGTATTTCAGCAATCGCTGGCTGCGTTGAATGGCCTGCCTGGTATTTTCAATGCGCGCACGGGTAGCGGCGGCATTGTTGTACAAATCAATCAACTGCGATGCAATCTGGTCATACACATTGCGGCGATCCGCATTGGCTTGTGCCACGGCCACTTCGGCCTGCAATCTGTTTTGCACCAGCGATGTATTGTCAGCGCCTTTTTGCAACGGCATGCGGTAGTTAGCGCCAACATGCGTACTCAGTGCCGGATTGGGCGATCCGGGAAAACTGCTATCCGCATCCACACGATTAATATTGCCAACAAATCCCAGGGTATCGCCCGACTCCAGCATGCGCGATACATTGCCGTTAAGATTAATCGTGTCGGTGGGTGTGCCAAAAGTTGCCGACATATCATGCTGCACACCCGCCGCCGCATTCAGCTGCCAGCCAAGCTGACTTTCAACGCGCACACTTTCCAGCCGCGCGCGTTCAACCGCAATAGCCGTGGTTTGCAATGAAGGATAATTATCCACCACCTGTTGCAACATCTGCTCATAGCTCATGGTTTGCGCGTGGATGTTGAAAGTAGAAAATGCCAACACGGCCACTGCTAACCCTGCTGAAGGCAATGCAATCTTTGCAGGAGTGGGCCATGCCCGTGATAATTTAAGAAGGAAGTCCGCAAATAAACGCAAATAAACGCTAAGGAAGCTCTGATTAAATATGAATGTAGGGCGGATAAGCGTAGCGCATCCGACGATTATTCTGGTGGGTGCGCTACGCTTATCCACCCTACCAGACTTAATCAGAGGTTCGCTAATAAAAGCGTTGGCTCTCTTGCTTGCTGACTTGTCACGGCGTGTTGCGGTACGTGTTGACCACATAGTTAAAATTTTCCTGAACCGAATGTTGATGTTATTCATTTTTTGCGGCTCCCGAAGAGATGCCATTAAAGAAAATATCCAGATGTAAATTGAGATAAACCGGAACATCACCCGTATCATCCCAGGGCTGTAACGAATGTTTCCAGATGGCCGCATGCACCAGCGGCGCAAACAACAACCGCGCTGCCACCTGCGCATCACATGGCTTGAATTCGCCCGCCGCCACACCGCGCTCCAGCACACCCACAAAAACCTTGCGCATGCGCTTCACCACATGCTTTACAAAATATTCAGAAAGCTCGGGAAAATTTCCGGACTCAGAAACAATCAGCTTGGGAATGCCCGACAGGCCGGTTTCACCCACATTACGCCACCAGCCCAGAATCAACTGCCGCAACAACGCCTGGTTACTGCCTTCAAAGTCATGCACCAGTTTTTCAATCTGCTGCAATTGCGGGCCGATCAGCGTTTCCACCACGGCGCGGAAAATCGCCTCCTTGCTGTCGAAATATAAATACAGCGTGCCCTTGGAAATCCCCGCCCGCTTCGCCACATCATCCAGCCGCGTCGCGGAAAAACCCTTCTCCACAAACAACGCCAGCGCGGCATCAATAATCTCCTCCGGCCTCGCCTCCTTGCGGCGGCGCCAGCGGCATGAAGGCTTCTCGCCCGGCGTGTGGTTACAAAAAATCATGGCTGTCTCTGCATACTTAATAACTGACTGGGCGGTTATTAAATCAGAAGGCCCATGCGCCTGTCCAGCAGATTTTCCTGCCCCGCCTTCCTTACTTCCCCATTCCCTACTCGCTCACTCCCCACCTGCCTATATATGAGTCGCCAAATATGGCTTACACAGGCCGGGTCCAACCCGCCAGGTAACAGACCGAAGATCATCAACCTGACGGCGGGTTTCAACCGTTCTACCCGCTAGACCAATACCCGTTGTCATCCCAGCAGGAATTGCCGAGACCCAGAATACAGGGATGCAGCCCCTCGTGTGTTGTGCTGACGACTGCATGGATGCAGGAGATAGAGCAAAGCAGGAGCAGTTGCCGAGGTACAAAGTGCATCATGCCAATTCATCACACCAACCTTGTAGGTCGGGCTTCAGCCAGACATGTAACCCTAATACATACACCACCGCATGAGTACCCTGCCCGCCCCAGCTAAAAAATGCATTGCCCCGAAGCGCAAAGCTAATTAGTATCCAGAACAACTGAATGGTTATCGGCTTGCACCAAAACAAGCCGCTAAATTAACAAACCCTAATTCAGATTCAACACAAAAAATTTACAGGCAGTACATACAACCCACCTCATAAATGACGAAAGAAAGGGAATTCACATGCCCAGTGTTCCAAAGAAGGTTTACGAAAGACTCGTTGCAGGCATCAAGCAATTTCAACCCATTCTCGCTTCGGCTAAATCACGTGATGTGAATGAAGCCGATACCGTAACCATTATCAAAGACATGCTGGCTGATGTATTTGGTTACGATAAATATTCTGAAGTGCTGGAATTATAATCAACGCGAACAACATTTTTCTAAATATTGGGTATCACTCATATACGAGCAGCACCTATTTTGGCATTGGCACAAAATTCTAAAGCGAATATGTAATTGACTATAACCGAGATTCTTAAAGAATCTATTTTCTTTCAGATTTTGTATCGTTTAATGGATCATTATCTTTGAAAAATGGATTAAACGGGGCAGCGCCCTTTAACAACACCAAACACAGGGAGTACAACCATGCCAAACACCTTCTCCGGCCGCTGCCTCTGCGGCGCGGTGCAATACACCATCACCGGCACCGCCAAACGTTTTTACCACTGCCACTGCCAGCGCTGCCGTCGTGCATCCGGTACCGGCCATGCATCCAATATTGTTGTGAAAACAGATACGAATGACAAAATCACCTGGATAAACGGCGAGCAATTGATCAAGCGCTACAAGGTGCCGGAAGCTGAACGTTTCAACAACAGTTTTTGCACGGAATGCGGCGGTCGCCTGCCACGTTACGATGCCGGCATGGATGTTGTGTTTATTCCCGCCGGCTCGCTGGATAATGAACCGGAAATACAACCACAGGCGCGCATATTCTGGGATTCACGCACCGCCTGGTCTTGCGATGGCAGTGAATTGCCGGTGTTTGCGGAATACCCGCCCGGTATTTAATGAATGACGTTGATGCCGGAGCCTTTTTATTTATATGCAGCCATCCATGGCGTGCCGCCTCTGTTACGTTGTTCCAGACCCACCCGGCACATTATCCAGCACGGCAATAACCGGCAAGCGATGTTCACCCGTATTTTATTTGTCACCTGTAGAGGCAAGGGCTACAATCAAGCCTCTAATCCTTAATCAATACAGCCATGAATCGTTCACGTGCACTCGAATTACTCGCCCAATGCAAGCCGGAACTGGCGATGCGTTATGGCGTGGTTGATATTGCCTTGTTCGGTTCCACTGCGCGTAATGCAGCGCGTGAGAATAGCGATATAGATGTACTGGTGAAATTCGACGGCCCGGCAACGTCTTTCCGCTATTTTGGTGTGCAGTTTTTTCTGGAAGATGTTTTGGGTTGCCCGATTGATCTGGTTACGGATAAAGCTTTACGCTCTGAACTGCGGCCTTTTATTGAGAAGGAAGCAGTGCATGTCTGAATCGGGCCAGCGTGAATGGCGTTTTTATCTCGACGATATGATTGCATTCGCTGAAAAGGTTCTTGTGTATTGCGAGGGTCTTGACCAGATAAAATTCATTAGCAGTGGTTTGAATTACGATGCCACGGTGCGTAATCTGGAATTAATTGGTGAGGCGGCCATACATATCCCGGAACGATCAAGGCATCCAATCCGCAAATTCCATGGCGGATGATTATTGCCACGCGCAATCGGTTGATTCACGGTTATTTGGGTATTGATAGCGATACGCTGTGGAGCATTATTCAGAGCGATATTCCCGAACTGCTACCAAAACTTGTTGCGTTAAAAAAACAGTCGCGCCCTGCATAACGCAAGAATTAAAACCATACCTGGTAGCAACTACGACATTGCCACTAATGACCGACATAGTTCGATAGGTGTCTTGTCACAATAGTTAAAAATGATGTGCATACAGAGGCAACGTTTTTATGCAACGTTGAGCAACCTGTTGATTAATTGGTTCAACCACTCTTTTATCTGATCACACATGACAAATGTCAATCTCAAAATGCAACCCCGTAAGGTACACTACACCACTCACTCCACACATAGCGATTACCCCATGCACACAGAAAGTTTTATTGCAGGCAAAGATGCTTCACTGGAATCCACCCTCAACACCCTGCAAGCCAGGCTGGCTGCGCTGGGATTTCATATTGAAGAGCGCTCATGGCTTAACCCGGTGGACAATGTCTGGTCGGTGCATGTTCGTGAACGCGATTGCCCCATGTTATTTACCAATGGTAAAGGCGCGTCAAAACAGGCTGCGCTGGCCAGCGCGCTGGGTGAGTTTTTTGAGCGCTTGAGTTGCAATTATTTCTGGTCGCATTTTTATCTGGGCGAAGCCATTTCCCGGCGCGGATTCACGCATTACCCGCAGGAACAATGGTTCAAGGTTGATGTTAATAACGGCGCATGGCCGGAAGAAATTCTCACGCCGGAATTACACGAATTTTATAATCCGCAAGGCAGCATCAACGCCGACAAGCTGGTTGATTTGAATACCGGCAACATTGAAGCCGGTATTTGCACCATTCCCTACATCCGGCAACGCGATGGTCTTCGCGTGTGGTTTCCGGTGAATATTATCGGTAATTTGTATGTGAGCAACGGTATGTCGGCGGGCAATACGCTGGCCGAAGCACGCACCCAGGCACTGGCAGAAATTATCGAGCGCCACGTTAAATTTCGCATCATCAGCGAAGGCATTTGCCTGCCTGATGTGCCGGATGAAGTCATCGCGCATTATCCGCGAATCGCCGCTGGCATAAAAGGTTTGCGCGACGCAGGCTTTGGTATTCTGGTGAAGGACGCATCGCTTGGTGGCCAGTATCCGGTGATGAACGTGACGCTGCTTAACCCGCATGATCAGGGCTGCTTTTCGAGTTTTGGCGCACACCCGCGTTTTGAAATTGCACTCGAACGTTCACTCACTGAATTACTGCAAGGCCGCGCGCTGGATGCACTCACCGGTTTCCCCGAACCGGGATTTGATCTGGATGAAATCGCCAGTTCGCCCAATATCGAAAGCCACTTTGTGGATTCCAGCGGTATTATCAGCTGGAACTTTCTCGGCAACACACCGGATTATGCATTTAACGACTGGAACTTCAGCAATACAACGGAAGAAGACTATGCGTGGCTGGTGAATAGAATTCACGCCGATGGCCGCGACATTTACATTGCCGACTTTACGCATCTGGGTGTGTACGCCTGCCGGATTATCGTGCCAGGCATGTCGGAGATTTATCCGGTTGACGATCTGGAATGGGAAAACAACAGCGTAGCCAACGCCATCCGCCCCGCCATTTTGCGCCTGACTGAACTGGACGATGATGAATGCGCCGAACTGCTCGACACCCTGAATGATCTCGACCTGGATGAGCAACGCCCTGTCGCTGCAATAATCGGCCTCGCCGCCGATGCCAATTCATTATGGAATGATCTGCGAGTTGGTGAATTAAAAACCCTGCTGGCACTTGCCATTGGCGATGAAGAATCCATCCGCGAAGGTTGCGAATGGATACGCCATTTCGAGCAGGTGAACGCGCAGCGGCGTAAAGTTTACAGCTGCATAGAAAGCCTGCTCAACATGACGGATGCCATGGCGTACAAACATGCCCTGATTCATCTCTACGGCGCCGAAACATTGCAGCAGGCACAAGCCTTGCTCAACGGAGAACAGCGATTTTTCGGTTTGTCCGCACCAGGCATGCAACTGGAGGGATGCGAGATGCATCAGCGCTTGCTGGAAGCTTATGGAAAGCTGCACGCGAAATAAATCGGCGCAGGACGATTCCATGGATGGAATCGGTAGAGTCGCGTCTGGAACGAAGACCGGGCAGTTGCCGATGACAC
>JAUPMA010000123.1 GCA_030836935.1 Pseudomonadota bacterium
ATCGTACACAATGCCGGCACCTGCCTGGATGTGCAGCCGGTTGTTTTTGATCACCGCCGTGCGAATCGCAATCGCCGTATCCATATTGCCATTCCAGGAAAGATAACCCACGGCGCCGGAATAAATGCCGCGTTTCACCGGCTCCAGTTCGTCAATAATTTCCATGGCGCGAATTTTGGGTGCGCCACTCACCGTGCCTGCCGGGAAGGTGGCGCGCAACACATCCATGGCGCTCATGCCATCTTTCAATTCGCCAGTCACGTTGGAGACGATATGCATGACATGTGAATAACGCTCCACAATCATTTTATCAGTAACTTTGACACTGCCTATTTTACTGACACGACCGGTATCATTGCGTCCCAAATCTATGAGCATCAAATGCTCGGCAATTTCCTTTGGATCGGCGAGCAAATCTTTTTCCAGCGCCACATCTTCTGCTGCATCCCTGCCGCGTTTGCGGGTGCCCGCAATAGGACGCACTGTAATTTCACCATCTTCAAGCCGCACCAGAATTTCCGGCGATGAACCCACCACATAATGATCATCGAGATTCAGATAAAACATATAGGGCGATGGATTGAGGCTGCGCAAGGAGCGATACAAATCCAGCGGCGGCGCATTGAATGCAATCGACATGCGCTGTGATAACACCACCTGCATAATGTCACCGGCCTTGATGTATTCACGCGCCTTGCTCACGGCCTGCTTGAATCCATCTTCGGTAAAGCCGGAAACAAAATCTTCTTCATTAACCATGCGACTGCGTTTGATATGCTGATAAGCAGGCGCTGATTCGCGCAGACGATTTTCCAGTTGCAACAATCGCTGCTGTCCGGTTTCGTAAGCGTTGGGCAAATGCGGATCAACATGGGTGATCAGAAATAACTTGCCACGCAAATTATCGAACACCACCACTTCATGTGACAGCATGAGCAAAATATCCGGCGTATCCAGTTCATCCTTGTTTTCATGACCGGCCAGGCGCGGTTCAATATAACGAATGGTATCGTAACCAAAATAACCCACCAGGCCGCCGCTAAAACGCGGCATGCCTGCCACTTCGGCCACTTTAAATTGCTGCTGGTATTCCGCAATCCAGGCCAGCGGATCCTCGCTCTCGATAACGCTGAGCGACTCATGATCCCTTTCAATCATTATTTTCTTGCCAAAGACTTTAATGCGCGTTGTGCAAGGCAAACCGATGATGGAATAGCGCCCCCATTTTTCACCACCGTGTACGGATTCAAACAAATAGGAATACGGCGCATTGGCCAGTTTAAGATAGGTAGAAAGCGGCGTGTCGAGATCGGCCAGCACTTCGCGCACCAGTGGCACAAAGGTGTAAGGCTGGTTGGCAAATTTTGAGAATTCTTCAGGTGTCATAATTTATCCGGCAATATTCAGGCAAGTGGTGTCAGTGAAATCAATGTTCCTCACCATCGCCAGCACAGCACAGTTACATATCCGGATAAATTAACCATTGTATGCCTGGCCCCAGTCAACCAGATTCCTGATTTCATCCATGGAATCCACCACGGCATCCGGTTTGTAATTGCGAATGTCTTCGCCATGATTGTAGCCATAGGACATACACACAATATTAAAACCTGCCGCACGCGCGGCTTTCACATCACTTTGCGAATCACCCAGCATCAGTGACTGTTCGGGTTTCGCACCCAGTTTTTCTGCCGCATGCAACAAAGGCGCGGGGTGCGGTTTTTTCTGCGGCAGGGTATCGCCACACACAATCAATTCAAAATAATCACTCACACCCAGATCTTTCAGCAACGGCAAGGTGAATTGCGAAGCCTTGTTGGTGACACAACCCAGTCGCACATTTTTTTGGGTTCTCAAAAAATCCAGCGCCGTTTTTACGCCCGGATACAAGCGGCTGCGCTTGGATGTGTTGTCACGATACAGCGCTTCAAATATCGGCATCGCTTTATTAAACAGCGCTTCATCGGGTTCGCCATGCAGCTGGTTGATCAGGGCGCGGCGCGTCAAACGCTCCACGCCATTGCCCACCCACTCGCGTACCCGCTGTTCGCCGCGCACCGGCATGCCGAGCTGCTTCATCATTTCATCAACGCAATAAGCCAGATCCGGTACGCTGTCTACCAGTGTGCCATCCACATCAATCAAAACCATGGCGGGTTTTTTCAACATAGTTTCAAATCCTGGGGGGATTATAAAGATTTGACACGGAGGCACAGAGACACAGAGAAAACATTTTTATAACTCTGCGTCTCTGTGCCTCTGCGTCAAATGTTTTCAGATTTTCGCTTTGGCCAGTTCGTCACGCATGGCTTTTAGCACGGTGTCGTAACGATTCGGATCGCTGGCTTTGGCGGCACCAAAAATGGCTGAACCGGCCACAAAGGTGTCCACGCCTGCTTCGGCCACTTCTTTAATGTTGGCCGGGCCAACGCCACCATCAATTTCCAGACGGCAGTTGTAACCACCCGCCTTGATCATCTGACGCACCTTGCGTGCCTTGTCGAGCACATAGGGAATGAACTTCTGGCCGCCAAAACCCGGATTCACCGACATCAGCAGCACCATGTCCAGTTTCGGCAGGGTGTATTCCAGCACATCCAGCGGTGTGGCCGGGTTGAACACCAGACCGGCCTTGCAGCCGCTTTCCTTGATCAAACCGATGGTGCGGTCAATGTGTTCGGAGGCTTCCGGGTGAAAGGTAATGTAAGTAGCGCCGGCCTTGGCGAAATCCGGGATGATGCGATCCACCGGCTTCACCATCAGGTGCACGTCAATATCAGCCTTGATGCCGTGCTTGCGCAGGGCTTCGCACACCAGCGGACCGATGGTGAGATTGGGTACATAGTGATTGTCCATCACGTCAAAATGCACAATATCCGCACCGGAATTGATGACATTCACGACCTCCTCACCCAAACGGGCGAAATCCGCGGACAAAATCGATGGGGCTATTTTGAAATCTGCCATTGTTGCTTCCTCAATAATCCAGGCCAAATTCGGGAGGCGTAACTTTACCTTATTAGTACCCGCCGAATCACTCGTTTTCCGGGCGTTTTTCCGCATTTGAATTTACTTTAGGTGACAGCTCTGCGAAAATCGCGCCCACCAAATTAACCAATTTGTTATCTAACCGATTGTCACAGGAGACAACTATGAAAAAGCAAATCATGGCACTGGTCGCAGCATCCGCTCTGATCGTTTCTGCCAATGCCGTAGCCGCCGGCGATGCCGCCGCTGGTAAAGCCAAAGCCGCTGCTTGCGGTGCCTGCCACGGCGCCACCGGCACCAGCATGGCTCCCAACTTCCCTAACCTGAAAGGCCAGAAAGACGCTTACATGGTTAAGCAGCTGAAAGCTTTCCGTTCTGGTGATCGTAAAGATCCCATGATGGCCCCGATGGCCAAGCCATTAACGGATGCCGACATCGATAACCTGGCCGCTTATTACTCAAGCATGAAATAATAAGGCTGTGCCGTTCAAAACCCCCGCCAGATCTCTCTCTCGCGGGGGTTTTTTTTGCCTGCTGTTTTATAGCCTGGGCGCCCAGACACAACCTGCCGAGCCCTTTGCAACCCGCGACCAAAATCCACTGGTCTCTATTTACGGCCTA
>JAUPMA010000124.1 GCA_030836935.1 Pseudomonadota bacterium
ATATTCGGTGTAACCGACAAAATTGGCAATGTCCCAGGACAGGCCCACATTGGTCAAATAAGCATCGCCCACGCCCGCCACGTTCATCAAAGTCATTTGACCAATATCACCATTGCCATCGAATGGATTTAAAAAACCATTTAATGGATTACCATCATTATCCACCACCGGCATCATGCCTTCGGTGGTCACCTTGGTGTCAAACGTACTGACATGAAAGGTGAAGGCACTGCTGCTCATGGTCAGCGCCAGGCCCACATAATCTTCCGCCTTGAATCGCGCTGCGCCCTCAGAACCGGGAATCGGTTCGCTGTTGGTGCCGAAGTAGGGCTGAACCAGAAAATTCACGCCACCGCCCGAAGCACTGTACTGAAAAATCAAACCATTAAGGGTACGCACCGGGTTGTTGATATACACTTCCTGCGGCGGACGAATCCAGGGATAGGCATAGGACACTTCGTAATAATCCGAAATCAGGTACACCGGTTCTTTCATTTTACCGGCGCGCAGCTTGAAGTTGCTGCTGATGGCAACATCCAGATACGCCCAGGATGTCACCAGGTCGAAGTCATCCTGCACACCACGCGCCAGCAACTGCGCCACAATACTCATGTCCTCGGCCACATCGGCGTTCACCTGCAAACCGAATTTGGCATCCTGGAGAAAACCCAAGTTGGGGTTGATGGCGTCCAGATACCGTATATCCTGATCACCATCCTCCTGATCATTCACGGTGACACCCATGGTCGCAAAACCATCAAACTCCACCGCAGTGGCGTGTCCTGCAACAAGCAAGGCTCCCAGCACTGCGCTCTGAATTAAACGTTTATTCATGAACATTTCCTCTCGTAGGCATTATTCTTAATACTGTTTTTTAACAACAACGGATATACCAATGATATTTATAGAAATTGAGAGTGAATATAGTTAATCATTCGGGATAGTCAAATCAGGGATTATTTTCCTGTGCAGGATTGAACGCGCATTCCCCGAACAACCGAATGGCAAAACCGGGCAGATTACCTACCCTTTCCCGACTTTTTGACATGCCTGACAAGGCGTTTTTTGCGGCGGATCTGCCGGTCTGAAAGAGGATCTTTCTTGCGCCCGGCGAAAGGATTGGCGCCCGTTTTGAATTCAAGACGCAACGGAGTGCCGCGAATATCCAGCACATCCATGAACTTGTTGATGAGATAGCGCTTGTAGGAGGCGGGTACCAGCTCGGTCTGGTTGCCGTGAATGATAATCAGCGGTGGATTGTGACCCCCCTGATGCGCATATCGCAGCTTGATGCGGCGGCCACCAATGAGTGGTGGCTGGTGCTGGCTCACGGCCTTTTCCAGAATACGGGTCAATTCAGGCGTGGCCATTTTGCGGCTGGCCGAGGCGTAGGCTGAATCAATGGCCTTGTACAGCAAGCCCACATTGGAACCATGCAGCGCCGAAATAAAAAACAGTTCCGCAAAACGCACAAATTCCAGCCGCTGCTCAATGCCGTTACGCACCTGCTGTCGCTGGTAATCATCCAGGCCATCCCATTTGTTGATCGCCACGACCAAAGCGCGGCCCGCATCCACCACATAACCCAGCAGATGCAAATCCTGATCCGACACACCTTCGTGCGCATCAATCAGCAACACCACCACATGCGCTTCATCAACCGCCTGCAGGGTTTTGATGATGCTGAATTTTTCGACGGCATCGCTGACACTTTTCTTGCGGCGAATACCGGCGGTATCAATCAATGTATAAAGCTGGCCGTGATGTTCAAATGGAATGTGAATACTATCGCGGGTGGTGCCCGGCATGTCCATTACCACCACACGTTCTTCACCGAGGATGCGATTTACCAGTGTTGATTTACCGACATTGGGTTTGCCAACCACTGCCACTTTGATGTGGCCATCAGCCGTTTCACCTTCCGGTATTTCCCATTCAGGCAAGACGGCAAACACATCATCGAGCAATTGCGGAATGCCCTGCGCATGGGCGGCAGAAATAATATTGATGGCAGAAAATCCCAGCGCAGAAAATTCCGTCATCACATCACTGGCCGATAGACCCTCTGCCTTGTTTACTACCAGATGAATTTTCTTACCCAGGCGGCGTAATTGCGCGGCTACTTCCTGATCAACAGGTGTCATGCCGTCACGCGCATCAACAATAAACAGAACCGGATCGGATTCTTCCACCGCCAGCATGGTTTGCTGCGCCATGCGCGCATCCAGTTCCTGCGTTTCACCACTCAGACCGCCGGTATCAATCACAATAAACGTGCGTTGATGATATTTGCCATGACCGTATTGACGGTCGCGCGTCAGCCCGGGCAAATCGGCGACCAGCGCATCACGCGAGCGCGTCAACACATTGAACAGTGTTGATTTGCCAACATTGGGACGGCCGACAAGTGCAATTACGGGTAGCATGTTGTATCACTTAATAAAAAAGATTATCCGCAAATAAATGCTAATGAACGCTGATAACACAAGTTACTTGTTCACTCATTTGCGTTTATTTGCGTGCATTTGCGGACTCTTGTTCCTGGATATTTTTTCAGGAATCAGGCTTCAGCTGATACGCAACCAGATTTCCGTCACGTGTCATGACATAGACGCGATTGTTTTTCACCAGTGGTGGCACCAGTATGCCATCATCATCGACATATACACGCGCAACAAAATGGCCATCAAATGACGACAGCCAGTGCAGGTATCCCGCGTAATCCCCGACAATTATGTAGTCATCCATCACAGCAGGACGTGTCAGCTGGCGAGCCTGCATTTTTTCCTGCTTCCACAGGGTGGCGCCATTTGTGCGATCCATTGCCCAGATATGATCACGATCATCACTAATAAACAAACTGGATGTGCCGGCGGCCACACCAGTGGACGTTGATATTTTTCGTGTCCATAACAACTGTCCGCGACGAACATCCGTCGCAATAATCCGCCCCTGATAGCTGGCGATATAAAGCAGATTGTTATCCAGTACGGCATCACCATCGACATCATTCAGACGTTCTATTTCGGAACGACCGGAAGCGGTTGCCACCGCAACATCAAAAACAGAATGCCCATCCCGGATATCCAGTGCTACCAGGCGGCCATTATCCAGACCGGCATAAACACGCGACTGATCCATAACCGGTACGCTGTTGCCACGCAAACTCAGTGCCGGTACATCCCGCGAGTAAATCCATAGCTGCTTGCCGTCTTCTATCGCCAGGGCAACAATGCTGCCATCCGTGCCACGAACAATAACGCGATCATCATCAACAGCAGGCGGAGCCAGCGACTCGCTGGAGATTTTTTTCCGCCAGACCATTTCACCCGTTGAGTTGAGCGCAATGACTTCACCATCACGTGTAGCTACAACATGGTAATCCGCCGTGCCACCGACACCGCCGCTGATAATTACATCCAGATCCGTGCGCCAGATTACCTTGCCGTTTTCTGCATTGACGGCCATCACATAGCCGTCACGATCTGC
>JAUPMA010000125.1 GCA_030836935.1 Pseudomonadota bacterium
AGCCCGTTTTTAACGCAGCAGCGGCAACGCAGATAGTTTTTCAACAAGCTGTTAGATTGGCAGCCCCTTACAGCCGGGTAACACCCAGCAATTTATTGTTCTGGTCAAACATGATCCTGAACCGCCCGTGAATGCCATCGTGGCCAATGAATTTCTGCATGGCGTTAGCCGGAAATTTCAGCGTCTGGCCGGCATCTGTTTTAACCACAATGTTTTTTGCGGCACCCTGATAATATCCCTGATATTGCTCAGGTGTGATATGCAATACAAAAGTCATTTCGGTCATACGATATGAGATGCATTAATCGCGGAAGTTTGTAAACTGCAGCGGCAATTCGATATCCGACTTCCTGAACATGGCGATGGCTTCTTGCAGGTCATCACGATTTTTGCCGGTTACGCGCACCTGTTCGCCCTGGATGGCCGCCTGCACTTTCAGCTTGCTGTCTTTCACCAGCTTGATCATTTTTTTGCCAAGTTCCTTGTCAATACCCTGTTTGACAGTAATGGTTTGATAGGCCCGCTTGCCGCGTTCTTCGATTTTTCCTTTATCAAGGCAGCGCGTATCAATATTACGCTTGGCAAGTTTGGTATAAATGATATCTTCCATTTGCTGTACCTGAAACTCACTGGCCGCTTCGACATTCAAAACTTTTTCCTTGAGTTCAACTTTGGCATCGGAACCCTTGAAGTCATAGCGATTGCTGATTTCACGATTCATCTGGTCAACTGCATTGGCCAGTTCGTGAGCATCGATTTCTGAAACAATATCAAATGATGGCATGCGTTTTCTCCGGACATTCTTTATGATTGCAACAGCATATTAAAAGACGGGTTCTTTAACAATGAGCAGACATCTACTTTTCTGGGCGGCTTCAATGCATTGCTCACGGTGGCGCCGGGTGCTTTTGGTACACATGACCTGAAACACATGGTTGCAGAATCTGCCATGCAAACCTGGCACACGGCGACACAATATCATTTTATCATGCACTGGCACTGATGATGATTGGCATGGTGTTATTCAGCGGCAGCATGTATGTACTGGCACTTACACAAATCAAAACTCTTGGTGCCATCACGCCGTTTGGCGGTGCATTTTTTTACTGGGCTGGTTTTGGCCGGTAAAGGTCTTTTGGCAGAGCAAACTGTCCTGATTCAATGTTTGAATAAATCAAGCCGCTTTTGTAGGTGCGCCTTCAGGCGCACAAGACAATTGAAGAAAATATCTTACTTTCAGAGTCTGATGTGCACCTGACATAATCGCCTGGAGCGATTTTGAACAGCAAAGCTTGCCCGTAGGGCGAAGGACAGGAGTCCGGAGTAACGCGCACCTACATTCGCTGTGACACTGACACCAACTCACCGAATTTTTGGCTTTTGTCTGGGAGGGGCACGCTTGCCCTGCGCCACTTTGATCATGCCGCGCAATATTTGCAGCTCGCGCACACTCACGCGCGCTCTGCCAAACAGGCAACGCAGGCGTCGCATGACCTGTTCGTGATTGCGCGTACCAAAAAAATCAAACTGTTGCATGGCTGCAAAAATATGCGCATAAAGTCCGTCAAGCTGTTCGGTACTCGCCAGCCGGTCAAGTTCGTATTTTGGTTCGGCCTTCATTGCCGGCATACCGGCGCGGCTGGCCATGAGAATTTCGTAGCACATCACTTGCACGGCCTGCGCCAGATTCAGCGATGCATATTCTTCACTGGTGGGGATATTCACCAGATACTGGCACAGCTCCATTTCGTCATTAAGCAGGCCGGTGCGTTCGCTGCCAAACACCAGTGCCACCTCATGCTGCCGGCTTTCTGCAAAAATCCGTTCACCGCCGGTGCGTGCATCCAGTTGTGGCCAGGTTACATTGCGCAACCGTGCCGTGGTGCCAGCCACAAACGCGCAGCCATGCAGTGCCTGTTGCAATGAATCGACCACCACGGCCTGCTCCAGCACATCGCCGGCAGAAGAAGCGCGTTGCGATGCCTCGAAAGATGGAAAATCCGTCGGTGCAACCAGATACAGGCGGTTCAAACCCATGTTTTTCATGGCGCGTGCAGTGGCGCCGATATTGCCGGGGTGGGTGGTTTTAACCAGAACGATGCGGATATTGGGAAGCATGATTTTCCTGAAAAATTGGGGGGCACGGAGCACCCTCTCCCTCTCCCCATCCCTCTCCCCTCAAGGGAGAGGGAGAGCAGGTGTCGCTACGCGACGATTACGGTAAAAGCACGGCACATAATCTGTTATTCTACGCGCCCGTTCAACAGCTGGTAGCCGCAGAATGAACCCCATGCTCTCCATTGCCGTGCGCGCCGCCCGCGCCGCTGGCAACGTCATCACCCGCAACATGGATCGCATTGATCGCCTCAATATTGAAGTGAAAGGCCGCAATGATTTTGTCAGCCAGGTGGATCGGCAGGCAGAAGAAAAGATTATTGAAGAGTTGCGCCAGTATTACCCCGACCACGCCATCCTCGCTGAAGAAAGCGGCCTGAGCCAGCACAGCAGCGATTACCAGTGGATTATTGATCCGCTCGATGGCACCACCAACTTCCTCCACGGCTTTCCGCAATTTTCGGTTTCCATTGGCCTGTTGCATGGCAACAAGCTGGAAGTAGCCGTGGTATTCGATCCGCTGAAAAACGAAATGTTTACCGCCGCACGTGGTGAAGGCGCCCAGCTCAACGAGCGCAAGATCCGTGTTACCCCGCAAAAGGGGCTGGATGGCGCGCTGATTGGCACCGGATTCCCGTTCCGCCACCCGCAGCATCTGGATGCCTACCTGGAAAGTTTCCGCGCCATTCACACCCAGGCCGCCGGCAGATCGGAAGAGCGGCGGGTAGGGCAA
>JAUPMA010000126.1 GCA_030836935.1 Pseudomonadota bacterium
ATGAGGATTTCTCATGAAAACGAAAAAGATTTTAACGCCAGGAAGTTTTCGTTAACGAAACATCCAGATCAATGCGTCCATGATCTACAAACTACGATTCACAAATTCCTGGAACCGTTTCTCAAACAATGCTTCCAGCTCATCAACAATCTCCATTGCCGCCCGGCCACGCAACAAATGCTGCATCATCAAATCAGACGTTTCATTCAGCATCGTGTGACGCTCTATCATCGGGTAGGTTTGAGTGAGGCGTTTGATGGCCGCCACTACCGATTCCGTTTCGGGACGCGGGATTGACAGCGGTTCGGCGGGAACTGTTTTAACCTGCGGTGCACGTGATTGCAAAAATTCGGCAAAATCGAGCAGGGTTTTCTGCTCGGCTTCTGGCAGGTATGAAAATATTTGAGACAGTTTTTGTGCAGGTGTGATCATATGTTTCGCAAAATGGGTTCACATGACGTCAACCACAAATCACACAGAGCACAAGAGTAAAAGAATTTTTTCTCTGTGACCTCTGTGTCCTCCGTGGTGAAAAAATTACTCCGGGTGTTTTTCGCAATACTGTTTGGCAAACGCCAGCAGTTCTTCCATGGCGCGCGCCTTGAATTTGTGGCGCTGGTGCACGAACGAGAACGGCCGCTCCAGCGGCGGGTCGAGTGGCACGGCGGCGAGCGAACCGAGTTTGAGTTCTTTCACCACAGTGGAATGCGACATGATCGAAATACCCATGCCGGCTTCCACCGCGCCTTTAATCGCTTCCGGGCTGCCGAGTTCGAGACAGATTTTCAGATCATCACCAGCCACATGGTGATGCAGATAATCGGTAATCACTTCACGGGTGCCGGAACCTTCTTCACGGCATATAAACGGATATGAAACCAGCTGTTGCGGACTCACAACCTTGAAGCCGGCGAGTGGATGCCGTGGCGGCATGATGGCCACCAGTTGATCCTTGCGGCAAACATCCACCTGCAAATTCTTGTTGTTCACCGAGGCTTCTACAATGCCGAGATCAATGATGTTGTTTTCCACCATGGAAACGATGCCTTCCGTGTTGGAAACCTTGAGGCGGATATTCACTTCGGGATTCTGCGATTTGAAATCGCCGAGCAGAAACGGCAGCATGTATTCGGCGATGGTGGTGCTGGCGCCCAGGGTGACCACACCGCTGACATCACCGGTCATTTCACGGATGGCGTTTTCCATTTCGTCATAGAGTTCGAATATGCGGTCAGCAAACACATACACACGATGACCGGCTTCAGTGAGCGTGACACGGTTATGCGTGCGGTCGAACAAACGTGTATTGAAATGCTCCTCGAGCTGACGAATCTGGAAAGTCACGGCCGGCTGGGTCATGTGCAGGGCATCAGCGGCCTTGGTGAAATTCAGCAGGCGGGCTACGGTATGAAACACCTTGAGACGACGGTCGGCCATAACATTTTCTTGTCTTAGGATTAAGGCTGCTGATGGTAGCACATAAAAAGACTGGATTAGACTTCTGCCAAAAGGGATATAGCCATCAAGTAGCGAGGTTCAAGTGGCAAGTAGCAAGGAAAAGCTTTTACTTGCTACTTGCCACTTCTCCCTTGCCACTCAACCACGCGTAATACATCACCGGTATCACCAGCAGCGTCAGCAGCGTGGACACCAGAATGCCGAAAATCAGCGATATGGCGAGGCCGCTGAATATCGGGTCGTCCAGAATGAACAGGGCACCGAGCATGGCGGCAAGGCCGGTGAGAATAATCGGTTTGGCGCGCACAGCGCTGGCCTCGATCACGGCTTGTTGCAGCGCCACACCCGCGCGTATTTGTTCATTAATAAAATCCACCAGCAATATCGAATTGCGCACAATGATACCGGCCAGCGCAATCATGCCGATCATGGAGGTGGCGGTGAATTGCGCGCCGAACAACGCATGGCCGGGCATGACACCAATGATGGTGAGAGGAATCGGCGCCATGATGATCAGCGGCACCACATAGGAACGGAATTGCGCCACCACCAGCAAATAAATCAGCAGCAAACCGACTGAATAGGCTATGCCCATGTCGCGGAATGTTTCGTAAGTGATTTGCCATTCACCATCCCATTTCAAACTGTACTCATAGGGATTTTCCGGCGCATTGATGAAATACTGTTTTACACCCGCCACATCACCCACCATGTCGAACATGCCATACAACGGGCTGTCGAGATCACCCGCCATATCGCCGGTGACCATGACGAATGGTTGCAAATCCTTGTGATAAATTGTTTGTTCCACCTTGCCCTGTTCAATGCGCACAATATCGCCCACCGCCACATCGCCGCCAAAACGCGAATGCAGTTTTGCGGCAAGCAAGGTTTCAATGGAGGTTTTGTCTTGCAGCGCTAATTCAACACGCACCGGCACCGCATATTTGTAATGTTCGCCGTGCAGATAGGTCATGTCATCACCGCCGAGCAGTGCCTGCAACATCTGGCTGACATCGGCCTGCGCCACACCCAGCAGTGCGGCTTTTTGCCGGTCAACATGCACAATCAAACGTGATGCATCGGCAACAATGGTGTCATCCACATCTACAATATCTTTTGTTGATTCAAATGTGCGGCGCACATCGGCGGCCACGCGCAACTGGCCGTTGTAATCCAGGCCATAAATTTCCGCCACCAGCGGTGACATCACGGGCGGCCCCGGCGGCACTTCAACAATTTTCACATTGGCGTTGTAACGCTTGCCGATGGTTTGCAAGGGCTCACGCATATCCAGTGCAATTTCGTGACTCTTGCGATCACGCAAATGCTTGTCCTGAAGATTGACCTGAATGTCGCCGAGATTGGGCGCGGTGCGCAAATAATATTGCCGTACCAGTCCGTTGAAATTAATTGGCGCGGCGGTGCCGGCATATAACTGGTAATCAGTGACTTCCGGCACGGTGGCAACATGCGCCGCGAGTTCAGCCAGCACTTTCTGGGTTTGTTCCAGCGGCGTGCCTTCCGGCATATCCACCACAATCTGGAATTCGGATTTGTTGTCGAAGGGCAGCATTTTCAGCACAACCAGTTTTGCTACCGCCATGCCGACGGATAACACAATCAAAACCACAATCCATTTAGCGAGTTTTTTGCGGCGTGCCGCCCCGTGGTCATGATCCAGATAAGGCTGAATAATATTGCGAATGAAATTTTCATCGCTTACGGTCTGATACGTTTTTTGTACATATTTATTTTCCAGTATCAAACCGAACTTGTATTTAAGCCGCGCTTTAATGTGCGCCGTCACTACACCGGGTTTATGCGTGGCATGCGCAGAGTGATTACCCAGCACTTTCAATGTCATCCACGGCGTAATCACAAACGCCACCGCCAGCGAAATCAGCATACCCATGCTGGCGTTAATCGGAATCGGGCTCATGTAAGGCCCCATCAAACCGGTGACAAATGCCATCGGCAACAACGCGGCAATTACGGTAAAGGTGGCAAGAATGGTCGGGCCGCCGACTTCATCCACCGCCAGCGGAATAGCATCCACCAGATTTTTATTTCCCATGCTCATGTGGCGATGAATGTTTTCCACCACCACAATCGCATCATCCACCAGAATACCAATGGAAAAAATCAGCGCGAACAATGACACACGATTCAGCGTAAATCCCCAGGCCCAGGAGGCAAACAGCGTAATGGCGAGCGTGATAATCACCGCACTGCCCACAATAAATGCTTCGCGTTTGCCGAGCGCGAAATACACCAGCGCCACCACAATGGCGGTGGCAAACATCAGTTTTTTGATCAGGGTTTTGGCCTTGTCATCCGCCGACTGGCCATAATTGCGTGTAATGCTGACATGCACACCTTCCGGCAATGCAATACCTTCCAGTTGTTGCATGCGCGCAATCACCGCATTGGCGATATCCACCGCATTGGTGCCGGGTTTTTTCGCAATGGCGATGGTTACTGCCGGAAAAGTTTGTGCACTGCCGGCGACACCATGCATCACATACGATTTTGCATCGGCGGCGCCAAAACTGACATCAGTCACATCGCGCAAATACACCGGCTTGCCCTTGTGCATGGCAATAATCAAATCCGCCACTTCATCAGCGCTGGATAAATAACGTCCGGCGCTGATCGCAATTTCTTCGCCGTTGTGCACCACTGCACCCGCATCACTCGCGGTGTTGGCAGAAGTCAATGCCAT
>JAUPMA010000127.1 GCA_030836935.1 Pseudomonadota bacterium
AGGATTTCGTAACCGCTGGCGGTGACCAGAATGGTGTGTTCCCACTGTGCCGACAGGCTGTGATCCTTGGTGACCACAGTCCATTGGTCGGGCAGCAGTTTTACATGGCGCTTGCCGATGTTGACCATGGGTTCGATGGTGAAGGTCATGCCCTCTTCCAGTGCCAGTCCGGTGCCCGGTGTGCCGTAATGCAGCAGTTGCGGTTCTTCGTGAAATTTGCGCCCGATGCCATGGCCGCAATACTCGCGCACCACGGAACAGCCGCTGGCTTCGGCATGGCTTTGTATGGCATGGCCGATGTCGCCCAGTTGCCTGCCGGGTTTGACCAGTTCAATGCCCTTGATCAGGCACTGGTGGGCAACCTCGCAGACCCGTCTGGCCTTGATGCTGACATCACCGACATAAAACATCTTGCTGGTATCGCCATGAAAACCATCCTTGATGACCGTGATGTCGATGTTGACGATATCGCCATCCTTCAATACTTTTTCGCCGGGAATGCCGTGGCACACCTGATGATTGACCGAAGTGCAGATGGACTTGGGGAACCCGTGGTAATTCAGCGGTGCCGGAATGGCCTGCTGCTCGTTGACGATATAGTCATGGCATAGCCGGTCGAGTTCGTTGGTGCTGATGCCGGGCTTTACATGAGGGGCAATCATCTTCAGTACTTCGGCGGCCAGGCGGCCGGCCAGGCGCATTCTGGTGATTTCATCGGCGGTTTTGATCGATACGGGCATGTGATTTTTTCTTTATTTTCCGTTGCCTTGCAGCGGAAAAGCTGAGGGGAAAGATGGCGCGTCCGGTTGTGCCAGTATGTGCGATATGGTATAAAGCCGCCGCTTTTCAGGCAAACATTAGTTTGCTTTGGGCATTAACCTTAACCTTTGTACTAACTTCTCACATCTATCGTCACATGCAGCAGGGTGCCCGTACCCGTTTCTTTATGAAGCTGGAACCGGGTTGTTGCGTGGGGTAGGTGGAGGCTTAACCCATTCAGGAGATATCCAATGGCAAAAGTGACCATGCGTCAAATGCTGGAGGCCGGTGTTCATTTCGGTCACCAGGCTCGTTTCTGGAACCCCAAGATGGCCCCGTACATCTTCGGCGAGCGTAACAAGATTCACATCATCAATCTCGAAAAAACACTTCCCCTGTTCAATGACGCCGTTAATGCTGTGAGCAAGATTGCGGCAAGCAACGGCAAGATTCTGTTTGTTGGCACCAAGCGCGCTGCCCGTCAGCCGATTATGGAAGAAGCCATGCGTGCCGGCATGCCTTATGTCAATCACCGCTGGCTGGGCGGCATGCTCACCAATTTCAATACCGTTAAGGCCTCGATTCGCCGTCTGAAAGAAGTTGAACAGATGAAAGTCGACGGCAGTTTTGAACGTCTCACCAAAAAAGAAGGCCTGCTGCTGGTACGCGAACAGGAAAAGCTGGAAAAAACCCTGGGTGGCATCAAGGACATGAACAACCTGCCGGATGCCATTTTTGTGGTGGACGTCGGCAACGAAAAAATTGCTGTTCACGAAGCCAAGATTCTCGGCATTCCGGTTATCGGCATTGTTGATACCAACAATACGCCGGATGACATCGACTATGTCATTCCCGGTAACGATGACGCCATCCGTTCAGTCAAGCTGTTTGTAGAAGGTATGGCCGATGCGGTGATCGAAGGCAAGGCCGTTGCCATTCATGCGGTACCCAAGGATGAATATGTAGAAGAGGACACGAATGCAGAAGCGGCTGCACCAAAGAAAAAGGCAGCGGCTCCGAAAAAGGCCGCCGTAAAGAAAAAAGCGGCGCCACGCAAGAAATCGGCTGATGTCGATGCCGAAGCGGGCGAAGAGTAATTTGATATTTGAGGAGTAACACAGAATGCAGATTACGGCTGCGATGGTAAAAGAACTGCGCGAGCGTACCGGCTCGGGCATGATGGAATGCAAGAAGGCCTTGACTGAGGCGGGCGGCGATATCGAAAAAGCCGTGGATGAAATGCGCAAGGCCGGTTTGGCCAAAGCGGATAAAAAATCAGGTCGTGTAGCGGCTGAAGGTCTGGTGGCGGTTGAATTGTCGGCGGATAAAAAACAGGCGGCTGTGGTTGAAGTCAACTGCGAAACCGATTTTGTTGCCGGTGGTGATGAATTCAAAAACTTCACAGCCAGTGTTGCCAGGGTGATCCTGAACAAGTCTCCGGCTGATGTTGAAGCACTCAAGGCCATGAAACTGGATTCCGGTGCCACGATTGAAGACACGCGCCTGGCCATGGTTGCCAAGATTGGTGAAAACATCCAGGTGCGTCGTTTTGTGCGTGCTTCTACCACGGCCACTTTTGGTTATTACCTGCACGGTACGCGCATTTGCGTACTGGTGGAAATGGCCAATGGTAACGACGAATTGCTGAAAGATGTTGCCATGCACATTGCAGCCAGCCGTCCGGTTTGTGTTGACGAAACCAATGTACCGGTTGAATTGCTGGAAAAAGAAAAGGAAATTTTCATTGCCCAGGCCAGGGAAAGCGGCAAGCCTGACAATATCATCGAGAAGATGGTTGAAGGCCGTATCCGCAAATATCTGGCCGAAGTGACTCTGCTGGGTCAGCCCTTCGTCAAGGATCCCGACCAGACGGTTGCGCAGCTGCTGAAAAAGGCTGGTGCTACCGTCAAGAGCTTCCACCGCATCGCCGTGGGTGAAGGCATCGAAAAGAAAAAGGAAAATTTCGCTGACGAAGTGGCACAAATGGCCGGTCAGGCCTGAGCGACATCACAGCAGCAAACAAAGAGCCGGGGTTACTCCCGGTTTTTTGTATATGTGGGTAGTGGCAAGTTGCAAGTAGCAGGTGGCAAGTAAAAGCTTTACCTTGCTACTTGTAACTTGCTACTAGCTACTTCTAAAAAATAAAACCTCGCTATCGGAATTGTTCGCATGGCAAAAAAAACTACAACACAAAAATCCGCAGCATTATACAAACGCATATTACTCAAACTCAGCGGCGAAGCGCTGATGGGTGATCAATCCTACGGTATTGATTCGAAAATTCTGAGCCGTGTTGCCGGAGAGATCAAGCAAATTACTGATCTCGGTGTGCAGGTTGGTATTGTGGTAGGCGGTGGCAATATTTTTCGCGGCAAGGGTCTGGCAGATGCCGGCATGGATCGCGTTACCGGTGACCACATGGGCATGCTGGCAACCGTGATGAACTGTCTGGCCATGCAGGATGCGATTGAACGCACCGGTGCGAGCTGTCGCGTGATGTCGGCTTTGAGTATTCATCAGGTGTGTGAGGATTATGTACGCCGTCGCGCCATTCGTCATCTGGAAAAAGGCCGTGTTGTGATTTTTGGTGCGGGCACCGGCAATCCGTTCTTTACCACGGACAGCGCCGGCAGTTTGCGCGCTATCGAAATAGAAGCCGATGTGCTGATCAAGGCCACCAAAGTAGACGGCGTTTATGATTCCGATCCGAAGAAAAATCCCAAGGCCAAAAAATTTACCACGCTCAGTTATGATGATGTTTTGCAGAAAGAGCTGGGCGTAATGGATGCAACAGCGATTGTGTTGTGCAAGGAACAGAATATGCCGTTGCGTATTTTCAATCTGAATAACGAAGGTGATCTGAGCAAGGTTGTGCTCGATAAATCCATTGGTACATCTGTCGTCCCTGGAGGCAAAAAATGATCAATGATATTAACAAAGATGCCGAACGTCGCATGAGCAAGGCAGTGGAAACTCTTGTGCATGAATTAACCAAAATTCGTACCGGCCGTGCGCATCCCAGTCTGCTCGATCATGTGATGGTGGATTATTACGGTAC
>JAUPMA010000016.1 GCA_030836935.1 Pseudomonadota bacterium
CTTCGAGGATTCCCAAAGTGGCTGATTACAAGGTCCCAGAACTCAAAGAATACCCTGTGATTCCCATGCCGAAAGACGGCGGGATGAGTCACTTGTCGCCTTTTGTCGCCAAAGACGATTTCCAGAGCGCCCTGCATTACCCGAGCAAAAAAATCCAGGAAGAAGGCAAGGACCCGAAGTACGTTTTGATTGATGGCTGGCATGACAAGGCCATTGAAAAAATGGGCGACCTGCTGGGTCGTTATCGCGGTTTCCGTGTATTCATGGACTCCTGCGTCAAATGCGGTGCCTGCACCGACAAATGTCATTATTTCATCGGCACCGGCGATGCCAAGAACATGCCGGTGGCACGTCAGGATTTGCTGCGCAGTGTTTATCGCCGCTACTTCACCTTCGCTGGCAAATATTTCCCGAAGCTGGTTGGTGCACGCGACCTGACTGAAGAAGTGGTTGACGAGTGGTACAGCTATTTCCACCAGTGCTCTGAGTGCCGCCGCTGTTCGGTATTCTGCCCTTATGGCATTGATACCGCCGAAGTCACCATGGCTGCGCGTGAAATTCTGGCGCACATTGGCAAAGGGATGAAATATTCCAACGAAATCATCAGTAAGGTTTTCACCATCGGTAATAACCTTGGTTTACCGGAAAAAGCACTGGCAAACGTGCTGGAAGGTCTGGAAGAAGACGTATTCGATGCCACCGGCGTGCCAATTAAATTTCCGCTGGATCAGGTAGGTGCCGATGTACTGCTGGTAACGCCTTCTGCCGACTTTTTTGCCGAACCGCATATTGATGGTCTGGTGGGTTACGCCAAGGTATTCCACGCCACCGGCACGAAATGGACCGTCAGTTCCAAAGCATCTGAAGCCGCCAACTTCGGTTTGTTCATCGGCAGCTATGAAAACATGCAGCGCATTTCCATGCGTATTCGTGAAGAAGCCATACGCCTCGGCGTCAAACGTATTATTTATGGTGAATGCGGCCACGCCTGGCGCGTCGGTTACAGCTTCCTGAATACACTGGCTGGCCCGTTTGATTTTCTGGACCAGAGCTACCCGATTCCGCAACACATCTGCGAGTTCACAAAGGATGCTGTTGATAAAGGCCTGATCAAACTCGACAAGTCCAAAAATGACGACAAGGTCATGACTTTCCACGATTCCTGCAACGTGGCACGCGCTTCCGGCATGGGCAATTATCCCGGCGGCCAGTTTGATATACCACGTGCTGTAATCAAGGCCGCGTGCAACAACTTTGTCGACATGGAAGCCGGCACCATCCATGACGCCACCTTCTGCTGTGGCGGCGGCGGCGGTCTGCTGACGGATGACCTGATGGAATTGCGCGTGAAAGGCATCGTGCCACGCGCTACCGCATTGAATAACGTAACAAAAGATTTCGGCGTCACGCACATGGCAGCAATTTGCGCCATCTGCAAGAGCCAGTTCACCAAGGTGCTGCCGTATTACGGATTCACCATGGATCAGATTGTCAGTGTTCATCAACTTGTCAGCAATGCCATTATTCTGGAAAAACCGGAAGACGACAGCGAAGCTGAATAGAACAAAACACCGACAGTAACCTTAACCAAGATTAACCAGACAGTTATTAACAGGAGAACAGGCATGACAACCTCCCGTGAAGCAAATACCAATTTGACCTTCCGCCGCTTTGAAGACGGCGAGGATCAGTGGGGCAGTATGCACGACAAGATTTTCAAGGAGGACTCATCGCACAAGTGTCCGACTTATGTGCACCGCACACCGCCCTGCCAGGGCAGCTGCCCGTCTGGTGAAGACATCCGCGGCTATCTGGATATCATGCGCGGCATCGAAAAAGCTCCTGCCGGCATCAGCAAGGAAGAATATGCATTCCGTCGTTCCACCACGGCCAATCCGTTCCCGGCCATGATGGGCCGTGTTTGCCCGGCACCTTGCCAGACTGGCTGTAACCGCAACAAGGTTGACGATTTCGTCGGCATCAACTCGGTTGAACAGTACATCGGTGACAGTGCATTTGAAGGCAAATTCAAGTTTGTAGACGTACCCGCACTGGGCAGCAAGAAAGTCGCCATCATTGGCGGTGGCCCGGCCGGCATGTCTGCCGCCTATCATCTGCGCAAGCTGGGAATCGGCAGCACCATTTTTGAAGAACGCCCGGAACTGGGCGGCATGATGCGTTACGGCATTCCCGGCTACCGTCTGCCGCGCGAACGCCTGCAACACGAATGCAAGCGCATTATTGAAATGGGCGGCATCGAAGTCAAAGCCAATACCCGCGTCGGTAAAGATGTGGCTGTGGCCGATCTGGAAAAGAAATTTGACGCCGTACTCTGGGCCATCGGTTGCTGGAACGGCCGTTCATTGCCGGTTAAGGATTTCGACACCACACCAAACTGCGTCAGCGCGGTGAAGTTCCTCGAAAAATTCAACAAGGGTGAAATGCAATACACCGCGAAGAAAATCATCTGCGTGGGTGGTGGCGATACCTCTATTGACGTGGTCTCCGTTTCTCGCCGTATCGGCACGCTGAAAAACTACAGTGAAAAACCGGAAGATGTAGTGAACGGCAAGATCAAACACGGCAACATCAATGCGGCTGATAAAGAACCCTGCCAGAGCGTTGTCCTCACCGCTTTGTTCAAGCGTGAAAACATGACAGCTGCACAACACGAAGTGAACGACGCGCTGGTTGAAGGCGTGAAGATCATGAACGAAGTCATGCCGGTTGAAATCATCAAGGACGCCAGTGGCCGTGCCACCGGTTTGAAACTGGTTGACTGCAAGTTTGAAAAGAATATGCCGGTCAAGATTGA
>JAUPMA010000128.1 GCA_030836935.1 Pseudomonadota bacterium
GCCACGGTATTTTGCGTAAAGGTGCTACCGGCAAGAATCTGGAACCGGTCAATACATTGAAACTTGGCAGCAAGCGTCTGGAAAAAATCATCGGTCTGGGTACAGACGGCGGCATGGTGAATTTTGACGACATTCTTTCCAAAGATGAAATTTCGCTGATGGCGAATTACATCCAGCAAACGCCGGATGCACCACCGGAGTGGGGCATGAAGGAAATGATGGACAGCTGGAAACTGGTAATTAAACCGGAAGATCGTCCGAAAAAACCGATGAGCAAAATCAATCTGGATAATGTGTTCTCGGTAACGCTGCGTGATTCAGGTGAAGTGGCGCTGATTGATGGCGATACCAAACAGATATGGGGCATTGTGAAAACCGGTTATGCCGTACACATTTCACGTTTGTCCAAGTCTGGCCGTTATATTTATGTTATTGGCCGTGACGGCAAACTGGATCTGATCGATATGTGGTTTGAAAAACCAACTGTTGTAGCTACCATGAAAATTGGTATCGAGGCGCGTTCGGTTGATACTTCCAAGTTCAAGGGTTATGAAGACAAATACGCGATTGCCGGTGCTTACTGGCCGCCGCAGTATGTGATTACCGAAGGTGACACACTCAAGCCGCTGAAAATTGTTTCAACTCGCGGTATGACGGTTGATGGTGAATATCATCCTGAACCACGTGTTGCATCGATCGTGTCGTCAGAAGACAAACCGGAATGGGTAGTGAACGTAAAAGAAACCGGCATGATCCAGCTGGTGGATTATTCCGATATCAAAAATCTGAAAACCACAACCATTGAATCTGCAAAATTCCTGCACGATGGTGGCTGGGATTCAACTAAACGTTACTTCCTGGTTGCCGCCAATGCATCCAACAAGGTAGCGGTGGTGGATACGCATACCGGTAAACTGGCTGCGCTGGTGGACACCAAGGCCAAGCCACATCCTGGTCGTGGTGCCAACTTTGTACATCCGACATTTGGTCCGGTGTGGGCTACCTCGCATCTGGGTGCGGATGTGATTTCACTGATCGGTACCGATCCGGAAAAACATCCTGCCCAGGCCTGGAAAGTGGTGGCCGAGTTGAAGAATCACGGTGCCGGTTCGCTGTTCGTGAAAACGCATCCCAAGTCAAAGAATCTTTGGGTGGATGCACCGCTGAATCCGGAACAGGAAATGGCTGAATCGGTATCGGTTTATGACATTACTGATCTGACCAAAGCGCCGGAAATCATCAACATTGCGAAGCTGGCCGGTTTACCCGAATCCAAGGCGATCAAACGCGTTGTGCATGCAGAATATAACGCTGCAGGCGATGAAGTCTGGTACTCCATCTGGGCGGGCAAAACCGAACCATCCGCGATTGTGGTGATGGATGACAAGACCCGCAAGATGAAGACGGTAATCAAGGATCCGCGTTTGATCACGCCTACCGGCAAGTTCAACGTGCATAACACACAGCATGATATTTATTGATAGCGCGACAAAATAAATATTTTTCTGTGAATGAAGCCGGTGCCGAAATGCACCGGCTTTTTTGTTGAGGCAGGAAAAAAATCTGTTACATCTTGTTGAGAACTGCATGTGAATGGGCGGAATTTGCAAATATTGGCGCTCTTGACCTAGGTCAAGTTCAGGCATCCGGTGCGGTGATAGTTTTCGTCCGCCCAACGCAGTAATGAGATTGGCTGTCTGTAACCTGTTGCTGCGTTAGAAAAATAATGTGATGGCTGTTTATCCTTCAGATTTCCTTGCATAGTTGAAAACTAAGGTCACATTTATGTTCCGCATGGCATCGCGCGGTAGTTGCGTGCTGCCATGAGAATTGCATGGCTGTGCCTGATTACATGGTGCGGTTTAAATAAACGGGGGAGTACTCAATGAGTCAGAATCAAGACAACAATGACAAGTTTGACAAAAAACGCAGAGATTTGATGAAAGGAGTGTTGGCAGCGGGAACGCTTTCCGCTGCGAGTGCCACATATGGTGCACCACTCCGTTTCTTCAAACCGACGGCCGTCGAAAATCCGCTGGCTTTTTATCCTGACCGTAACTGGGAAGAAGCTTATCGCAATATTTTCAGTGCAGATTCGAACTTCACTTTCCTCTGCGCGCCAAATGATACCCATAACTGTCTGCTGAAAGCCTACGTCAAGAATGGCGTGGTCGTGCGCATCGGTCCTTCCTACGGTTACGGCAAGGCGGAAGATCTTTATGGCAACAAGTCATCGCATCGCTGGGATCCCAGAATATGCCAGAAAGGTCTGGCACTGGTGCGCCGTTTCTATGGCGATCGCCGGGTCAAGGCACCGATGGTGCGCAAGGGATTCAAGGACTGGGTTGATGCAGGTTTCCCGCGTGATATAGCCACCGGCAAACCCAACGCAAAATATTTTCAGCGCGGCAAGGACAAATGGTTGCGCACCACCTGGGAAGATGCCAGCGAAATGTCGGCCAAGGCCATGTTCAATATCGCGTCTACCTATTCCGGTGAACAGGGTGCTGAATATCTGAAGGCACAGGGTTATGACGAATCCATGATCCACACCATTCATGGTGCAGGTGTGGAAACGCTGAAGTTCCGCGGCGGTATGGCTCTGCTGGGCGCAACACGTATTTTCGGTTTGTACCGTTTTGCCAATTCACTGGCACTGATGGATGCAAAAATCCGCAATGTCGGGCCGGACAAGGCAACCGGCGCACGTGGCTGGGATTCCTACAGCTGGCACACCGATTTGCCGCCTGGTCATCCCATGGTTGTTGGTGCACAAACCAATGACTTTGATTTGTTCTCAACAGAATATTCAAATCTGATTATTGCCTGGGGCATGAACTGGATTACCACCAAGATGCCTGATTCGCACTGGCTGACTGAAGCGCGTCTCAAGGGTGCGAAGACGGTGGCAGTTACTGTGGAATACAGTGCGACAGCTTCAAAGACAGATGATGTAGTGGTGATTCGTCCGGGTACTGATCCGGCATTTGCCCTGGGCCTGGCACAGGTCATCATTTCCAGAAATCTCTATGACGCGGATTTTGTGGAAAACAACACCGACCTGCCGTTCCTGGTACGCATGGATAATCTGCAACCGCTGCGCGCAACGGATATCGTTGCCGGCTTCAAGGAGCCGGAATTAACCAGCATCAAATTCCTCAAGAAAGGCGAAAAACCGGAACCGGGTTTGATGCAGAAACTGCAATTCGCGCCGGAATCCATGCGGGATGATTTCAGATCGCATGTTGTATTCGACAAAAAAACCGGCCAGCCGGTTGTAGTCAGCCGTGATGTCTACGGCAATTCATCCAGGAAAAGCGGCATTGTGCCGGACCTGCATGCGTCCATGACACTGAAACTGGTAACAGGTGAAAGCGTAAAGGTCAGAACAGTATTTGATTTGACGAAGCAATATCTTGACAAGGACATGACGCCTGACAAGGTAGAAAAAATTACCGGCGCGCCCGCACCGGCCATCTTCAGA
>JAUPMA010000129.1 GCA_030836935.1 Pseudomonadota bacterium
ATTTATGTGCACGGCGGGCAGAATCTCTGGGATTACGCCGCCGGCCAGCTGATCCTGCGCGAGGCCGGAGGTTTTGCGCAATCATTTGATGGCCTTCCGGTGTATCGTCACAGCCTGCAGCCGCAATCCATTGTGGCGGCGATAAACGAACCGCTGTTTCTGGCCTGGTCAGCCTTTTTGCTGGCCAGATGAACTGCCGGGATAATTAGCCGTCAGCTACTGCCTTTTTGGGCTGGCTATCGTTTAGAATCTGTCCACCGCAGCAACCTGATTTGCAGAGCAAAATGCATCACATCGTTATCAATTATCAGCAACGCCGCCAGTATCTGATGTTTTTTATTGCCGCCATGATTTTCAGTTTTGGTTTGGGCTACTGGTTTGGTTATCACACAAATTCCACAGAAGATTTTTCGGCGGCATTGTCGCAAATGGATATTCTGCGCAATCGTCATGGCGGAGCGGCTGATAATGAATCTCCGGTGCGCGGCTGGTCGAGCGAAATTGTGCCGGCTACCGAGCCGGATGCTGTGAAGAGTCCCGGGGTGACAGTTGTGCCGGAAGCCAGGCCGGTGGTGTCGCCAACGGTTGCAGCAAAACCGGCGGTTGTTGCCAAACCGGCCGATAAACCGGTTGTTCCCGCCGTAACGGTAACGCCCGTTGCAAAGCTGCAACCGCCCGTGCAATCGCCATCTGTGGCAACACCTGTTAATGCGCAGGCTGTCAGGGCCGATACAATTCCGGCCGTTGCCGGCAGCAGTGAAAATATCACCAACACCAGTCTGTCGGCTGAAGCGGCCAGTACATTTTATGCTGTGCAGGCAGGCGTGTTTGACAGCCGTGAAAATGCCATGAAACTGGTAAACGAACTCAACACCAAGGGTTTCGATTCCTATATCGCTGAAACCAGCTCGACGAATGGTGAACCAAGATTCAATGTGCAGTTCGGGCGCAGCGGTGATCGTGATCAGGTACAAAAACGTCTGATCCGGTTCAGGCAGTTGTACACCACTACCGCCTATGTCATTACGCTCGATAACTGATGTCCGGTCATTCACCAAAAAATCAGCCAGCTCTGCTTACCCTTGATCTTGATGACACGCTCTGGCCGTGCATGCCTGTCATTGCGGCGGCCGAGCGAACCAGTTACGACTGGCTGGAAAAAAACCTGCCGCGCATTACCCTGCGTTATTCCATGGAAGATTTGCGTAACCGGCGCAAGCAATTGATGCTGAATCAACCGGCACTGAAAAACGATTTGTCTGAAGCCAGGCGCGTGCATTTTCGCGAGCTGGCGGATGAATTCGGCTACGGCCACGAATGGATTGAAGAAGGCTTCAGGGTGTTTTACACGGCGCGCCAGCAAGTTACATTCTACGATGATGTGCTGCCTGTTTTGTCACAGCTCGCGTCGCGCTACAAACTGATTGCACTGACCAATGGCAATGCGCATATTCATCTCACCGGATTGAGCGGATTTTTTGTTGCGCAATTCAGCGCAGCCGATGTGCAGGCCGCCAAGCCGCATCCCGCCATGTTTCATCGCGCCATGCAGTTTGCCGGTGTGTCACCAGAGCAGACACTGCATGTTGGTGATCATGCCATTCATGATATTGAAGGTGCCAGGACAGCTGGTGTGCGTTCAGTGTGGGTGAACCGCAATAACGACATCTGGCAGCATGATGATTTTGTGGCTGATTACGAAGTGAAAAATCTTTACGGTTTGCTCGAATTGTTGTTGTAGGCCCGAATTTATTCGGATAATTAAATCTGTGGATTTATACGATGTTTCTTTTGCAGGTGCGCCTGAAGGCGTACCTGCAACCGGGTTTTCTGTTACAAGTGAAATCGTCTTGCCTTGTTCTGTGGTGGCAGGCATAGCATAATCCCGCCAGCTGTTTGGGCTGGCCGATAAAAATATTTGCGAAAAAGAATCTAACCGGAGCATAAAAAATGCGCATCAAAATCCCGAACCTTTATTTTTTCATGCTGGTCCTGCTGGCTGTATTAACTGCATGCAGCAAAAAAGACAGCGATGATGGCATTACAGTGGTGCGTATCGGTTCTGTGTCCCCGCTCACCGGCGCGCAAACGCATATCGGCAAGGACAATGAAAACGGTGCACGTCTGGCTGTGGATGAAATCAACGCACAGGGTCTGACGCTGGGCGGCAAACCGGTGCAGCTGGAATTGCTCAGCGAAGATGATGCGGCCGATCCGAAAACCGCCACACTCGTGGCACAAAAACTGGTGGATAACAGTGTGGTTGCCGTGGTTGGCCATCTGAATTCCGGCACCAGTATTCCGGCGTCCAAAATTTACAGCGACAACGGCGTCCCACAGGTTTCACCTTCGGCGACTGCCGTGAAATACACAGCGCAGGGTTATAAAACCGCATTTCGCGTCATGGCCAATGATGCGCAACAGGGTGCGGTGTTGGGTCAGTATGCCGTCACCAAACTCAATGCCAAACGTGTGGCGCTGATTGATGATCGCAGTGCCTATGGTCAGGGTCTGGCCGATGAAGTCGAAAAAGCCGTGATCGCAGCCGGTGGCCAGATTGTTGATCGCCAGTACACCAGTGACAAGGCAACGGATTTTGCCGCTATTCTTACCGCCATCAAGGGTAAATCTCCGGATCTGGTTTTTTACGGCGGCATGGATCCGCAGGCTGGTCCCATGGCCAGGCAAATGAAATCGCTTGGCTTGAACGCGCAATTGCTGGGTGCGGATGGTATGCAAAATATCAACTTTCTCAAACTCGCCGGCATCGATGCGGAAAACGCCATTGCTTCATCTCCCGGACTTACCCTGGATGTGATGCCAGGCGGCATCACATTTAAACAAAACTTCAACGCCAGGTACGGTGATATTGAAGTTTACGCACCCTATGCCTACGACGCGGTGCAGGTGATTGTGGCTGCGATGAAACGCGCCGACTCCTTTGAGCCCGCAAAAATCCTTGCTGAATTACCCAAAACCGATTATGCCGGCGTCACCGGGCAAATTAAATTTGATGCCAAGGGCGATATCCTGAATGGTGCCGTGACCCTGTATCAGGTAAAGAATGGTGCATGGGTTGCACTGGAAACGATTAAATAATTTCCTGGAAAATATAATTTCCAACGCAAAGGCCGCTCTTGCGCATCCTGCGCTCGCGGCATTCGCACATCCATGTGCATCGCGCGAAGACGCAAAGAAACGCAAAGTTGGATATATGTAAAAAGCGTAGGTGTGCAGGTTTTATCTGCCCACGCGGAATGTTGTAACGGTGGGCACAAACGGCGTGCCCACCCTACGATGTTTGATTTGTAATTGCAAAAAACCTTTGCGTCCTTTGCGCCATTGCATCTTTGCGCTGGATGTTCGCTTAACAAACCGGCATTAATTACAAATGGATATATTCACACAACAAATCATTAACGGTCTGGTGCTTGGCAGCATCTATGCGTTAGTCGCGCTCGGTTACACCATGGTGTACGGCATACTCGAGCTGATTAATTTTGCGCACGGTGAAGTCACCATGATGGGTGCGATGGTGGCGCTTGCGGTGATGGGTGCCATTCTGGGTGTGGCGCCAAATATGCCGGGCATACTGGTTGTGGTGTCCGGTGCATTGCTGGCGATTCCGGCGTGCATGTTGCTCGGTTTTGCTATTGAGCGTGTGGCGTATCGTCCACTGCGTCATGCACCGCGTCTGGCACCGCTGATTACGGCGATTGGTGTGTCCATTATTTTGCAAAATGTCGCCATGCTGGTTTGGGGTCGGCAATACATTCCGTTTCCGGAAATTTTACCCAAGTCGACTTTCACTGTTTTCGGCGCACACATTACCGGGCTGCAAATTTTTATAATTGTGTTGTCGGCGCTGGTGATGTCGGGGTTGTGGTGGCTGGTGCAACGCACACGTCTGGGTCGTGCCATGCGCGCCTGTGCGCAATCGCGTGAGGTAGCAAGTCTGATGGGTGTGAATGTCAACAAGGTTATTTCACTGACATTTGTGATTGGTTCGGCGCTGGCTGCCATAGCGGGATTGATGGTGAGTGCCTACTATGGTCTCGCGCATTATTACATGGGTTTCATGCTGGGACTGAAAGCGTTTTCGGCGGCGGTGCTGGGCGGTATTGGCAACATTGCCGGTGCCATGCTCGGTGGTTTGTTGCTGGGTGTGATTGAGGCACTGGGTGCGGGTTATATCGGTGATATTACCGGTGGATTTCTGGGCAGTCATTATCAGGATGTTTTTGCATTTTTTGTGTTGATTGCGGTATTGGTTTTCCGGCCTTCCGGTTTGTTAGGTGAACGTGTTGCAACGCGTGCTTGAACATAAAACTTGTTGAAGAATTGAAAAAAATTTGACGCAGAGACGCAGAGATTAGGATTGTTGCAGTAATGTATTTTTGGCGTGTGCCCGCTGCGCGGTATTGCCTGCTCCTGCAAAAGCTAACACCTCTGTGCCTCTGCGCCTCCGTGTCAAATCCCTGTTTGCGGGAACGGCAAATTATCTTGAGGTTTATGCATGTTGTTTTTTCGTGAGCGACCACGCATCAGTTTGCTGCTGTTGGCAATACTGCTGGCCGTGTTGCCGTTTCTCACCAGCGGGTTACTCGGCAACAGCTGGGTGCGGTTGCTCGATTTTGTATTGCTGTATATTTTGCTCGCCATTGGTTTGAATCTGGTGGTGGGTTATGCCGGTTTGCTCGATCTGGGTTACATCGCGTTTTATGCGCTGGGCGCGTATTTTTATGCCTGGCTGGCGAGCCCGCATTTCGGTTTGCATTTACCCTTCTGGATTATTTTGCCATTGGGCACGCTATTCGCTGCGGCATTCGGTTTCATACTGGGTGCACCAACCTTGCGATTGCGCGGTGATTATCTTGCCATCGTCACACTGGGTTTTGGTGAAATCATTCGCATTTTCATGAACAATCTCAATGCGCCGGTAAATCTTACCAATGGCCCGCAGGGTATGGATCTGATTGATCCGATCAGCTTCGGTGGTTTTGCATTTTCCGGTACGCACACATTCCTTGATATCAAGGTTCCCGCCATTCATCTTTATTATTATTTGTTTCTGGCTTTCACTCTTTTGGCAATTCTGGTCGCTTATCGTTTGCAGGATTCACGCATTGGCCGCGCCTGGGCGGCGATACGTGAAGATGAAGTCGCTGCGGCCGCAACCGGTATCAATACACGCAATATCAAGCTGCTCGCCTTTGCCATGGGTGCAACATTTGGCGGTCTGGCGGGCGGCTTGTTTGCGTCGTTTCAGGGATTCATCAGTCCGGAGAGTTTTAATCTTTTTGAATCCATCATGATCCTGTGCATGATTGTGCTCGGCGGCATGGGGCATATTCCGGGCGTGATTCTGGGTGCGGTGTTGCTCACAATTTTGCCGGAAGCCTTGCGTTACATCGGCGATTTGCAACGTGCCTGGCTGGGTGAAGTGATTGTTGATCCGTCGGATTTGCGCATGTTGCTGTTTGGTATTGCACTGGTGCTGATGATGTTGTTTCGCCCGGCCGGTTTGTGGCCATCACGCCAGCGCAAGCGCGAATTAACAGCCGAAGGCGAAATTGCTGCGCATGAGCAGGAGAGTTTGCACGATGCACAACGCTGAAGTTCGCGCACAGGAAAATACCTTGCTGGTGGTTGATCAGGTTGGCAAACAGTTCGGCGGTTTGTCGGCACTGAATAATGTCAGCCTGAGCGTGCGTGCCGGTGAAATTTATGGCTTGATTGGCCCAAACGGTGCTGGCAAAACCACACTGTTCAATTGCATGACGGGCCTTTACACCGTGAGCAGTGGTGCCATACATTTGAACGATGTTGCAGTACACAATCACAAACCACATGAAGTTGTCGCGCGTGGCTTTGCACGCACTTTTCAGAATATTCGTTTGTTCGCCAACATGACTGTACTGGAAAACGTGATGGTGGGCCGGCACATTCGCAGCCAGGCCGGTGTACTGGGTGCCGTGTTGCGCAATGCCTTGACTCGTGCCGAAGAAAAAAATATTCGTGAACGCGCGCTGTATTTATTGTCGCGAGTCGGGCTGGATGGCAAGGCGCAGCATCTCGCCGGGCATCTTTCCTACGGCTTGCAACGCCGGCTGGAAATTGCGCGTGCACTTGCTACCGATCCCAGTATTCTGGCACTGGATGAACCCGTCGCCGGTATGAATCCCAGTGAACGCCGCGACATGGGTGAATTATTTTTGCGGCTGCGTGAAGAATTCAGACTCACCATATTGCTGATTGAACATGATGTGAAACTGGTGATGTGCGTGTGCGATAAACTGGCCGTGCTGGATTACGGTTGCAAAATTTCCGAAGGTACGCCGCAGGTTGTGCAGCGTGATCCGGCGGTGATTGCGGCGTATCTTGGAGGAGGAAAGTAGCAACTGGCAAGTAGCTAGTAGCAAGGTTAAAGCAAAAGCTTTTACTTGCCACTTGCTACTTGCTACTTGAACCTTTAAAAAATGAATTTGTTGCAGGTAAAAAATCTTCAGCTGGGTTACGGCGGCATTGAAGCGGTGCGCGGTGTTGATCTCGCCGTGAATACAGGCGAATGTGTGTGCGTTATCGGCGCCAATGGCGCCGGTAAAACCAGTTTGCTGAAAGGACTGGTTAATTTATTGCCGCATGGTGGTGAGGTAATACTGGATGGCGAATGCCTGAACCAATTGCCGACACACGACATCACCGCGCGTGGTTTGGTGCTGGTGCCGGAAGGCCGCGGCGTGTTTGCGCGCATGACGGTAGAAGAAAATCTCGATCTGGGTGCGTATCTGCGTCGTGACCGTGACGGCATGCGTACTGATCTGGCGCGTGTATACGACTGGTTTCCGCGCCTCGCTGAACGCCGCGCGCAACTCGCCGGCACACTCTCCGGCGGCGAGCAGCAAATGCTGGCCATGGGCCGGGCGTTAATGGCGCGACCACGCTTGTTGCTGCTGGATGAACCCATCATGGGGCTGGCACCGCTGATGGTGGAAAAAATCTACGCCACCATTGCAGCCATTATTGCCG
>JAUPMA010000130.1 GCA_030836935.1 Pseudomonadota bacterium
AGGTATCGAAAATGAAATCCGTCTATTCCCGTTCTTCCTTCCTTAAAGTGTTGTTGTTACTGCTGGTATCCATCCAGTCTTATGCAATTGAATTATCCGATCCAGAAACCGCACTAAAAACCTACATTGAACATGACGATGGCATGTTCAATATTCAGCATCTTGCTGCAGTACCCGGCACAGGGTTTACCTATCACCTATACAAACTCACTTCACAAAAATGGTTGACTGAAACGGAAGTGAATAATCCTGTGTGGACACACAATCTGGTAGTGATTGTTCCCGGCGCTGTACGCAGCAGCACCGCCATGTTGTTTGTGGCAGGCGATGACAACGACGACACACCGCCGGGTGCAACAGACTCAACCGTACAAATCGTTGCGCAACTTGCATTGGGTTCGCAATCCATTGTTGCTGCATTATTTCAGGCACCTAATCAGCCCTTGACGTTCAGCGGCGGATTGGTCAAGTCAGAAGACACACTGGTCTCCTACACCTGGGATAAAGCCATGGATACCGGCAATTATGAATGGGTAGCGTATTTGCCCATGACCAAATCTGTGGTGAAAGCCATGGATGGTTTGCAACAGGTTGCACCTGATCTGGGTTATCCGATTAATAATTTTGTGCTTACCGGTTATTCCAAACGCGGTGCAGCAGTCTGGTTTACAGCCGTGGTCGATGCGCGCGTCAAAGCCATTGCGCCGGGTGTAATTGATTATCTCAACATTACGCCCAGCTTTGAGCATCACTACAAGAGCTACGGTAATTATTCACCTGCTGTTCAGGATTACGTGGATCTTGGCATAACTGACAAAATGCGTTCGCCAGAATTTCGTGCGCTGGAGCCGTTGGTTGATCCCTACAGTCATCGCGATATGCTGACTATGCCGAAATTCATTCTGAATTCATCAGGTGACCAATTCTTTTTGCCGGATTCATCGCGTTTTTATCTGGATGATTTGAAAGGCGAAACCCACATTCGTTTTGCACCCAACACCAGCCACTCGCTGGCCAACTCAAAAACCGGCGTCGCCGACACACTGTATTCATTGCTCGGCTGGTATCAAACCATTTTGTATAACCTGCAGCGCCCCGATATTCACTGGGCCGTCAACAATGGCGTGTTGAGTGCAACCACCAGTCTGCCGCCTGCGGCAGTCAGAGTGTGGCGTGTGCACAATCCTGCTGCGCGTGATTTTCGCTGGCATGTAATTGGTGAAGCCTGGGCACCCACGATATTGTCGCCCAATGCCGATGGTAGTTACTCCGTTGTGCTCGACACGCCCGTCAGCGGATTCTCCGCGGCGTACATCGAGTTTGTGTACACCGGCCTCACCGGCGCGCCGGTGACCTACAGCACGCAAGTGTATGTCACACCTGATGTCTATCCCTATGCATTGAGCGATGCGGTGGTTGATCCCAAACACGCGTTCTTCTGGAATCATCAGGTAAAAAATGCACTGGCTGGACGCACAAGTGAAGTCAGCGCCGATACACTCAACAGTTATTTGCCGATTCCGTTGTTTGACAATATCGTTAGCAACCTTAATGACGTGAACGAAAGTCTGATCATCCGCCACGAAGATTTTCTCGATGGCCTGGCCGACCGCGAATGCATGGCAACACGCCTTAACATCAGCCACGGTGAATTCGGCTGGCACAGCACAGTTGATCTCGGCTGGGGCCTGGGTAGCAAAATGTTGTGGGAACATTACAAAACTGCTGATGATGCAGTGGATGATGGCTTTCCGTGGATGAGTGCGTTGATTTGTGCGAAGTTGAATAGTTTGTAATGCGTTGCTGAGTGAGATAGGTGGAATTCTGCCTATCTCAATTTAACGGATTATTAACGGAAACATGGGCCGCAGACTCCGGTTCTGATAACGCGAATTATGTCGAGCGTGAATGATTGTTGAGCTTTGTGCCTCAACCCAATCTACAGCGCTCCATTGCTACAGCATTGCTGACCTGAAAATGTTATCCTGCCATGCATTATTCCAGACCATAAACACCAACTAGATAGATGAAAGTACCGAAAAGATTACAACCCCTGGTCGACTATGGCATGGTCGATGAAATCCTCTCCCAGTTAATGAGCGGCAAGGAAGCGCAGGTTTATGTGGTGCGTTGCGGTTCGGCGATTCGTTGTGCCAAGGTATACAAGGAATCGAACCAGCGCAGCTTCAAACAGGCCGTGCAATATCAGGAAGGCCGCAAGGTTAAAAACTCCCGCCAGGCGCGCGCCATGGGTAAACGCAGCCGTTACGGCCAGAAAGAATCGGAAGAGGCCTGGCTCAACGCTGAAGTGGATGCACTCTACCGTTTGGCCGCAGCCGGTGTGCGTGTACCCGAGCCGTTCGGTTTTGTTGATGGTGTGTTGTTGATGGAGCTGGTAACGGATGCCGAAGGCAATGCCGCACCGCGTCTCAATGATGTGTCTTTATCTGAAGAGACGGCAATTGAATATCACCGGATCATGATGGCTGAAATTGTACGCATGTTATGTGCGGGCCTTATTCATGGTGACTTGTCACCGTTCAACGTGCTGGTGGACGAGAAAGGGCCTGTGATTATCGATTTGCCACAAGCGGTGAATGCAGCCGGCAACAACAGCGCAGCCATGATGCTGGAACGTGATGTTGATAACATGACAACGCATTTCGGCAGCTTTGCACCAGCGTTACTGAAAACCGATTACGGCAAGGAAATCTGGGCGCTGTATACCAGTGGCAAACTTCAACCAAGCAGCAAACTGACCGGGTACTTTGAACGCAGTACGGTGGATGCTGATGTGGTAACGGTAATGCAGGTGATTGATCATGCCCGTGAAGAAGAAAATGCACGGCGGTTGCGGGAATTGGCTGCGAAGGAAATGGAGTAGAGGGTTAATAAGCACTGTGCATTGCACGGATTTTTCATTCGGCGCAATAACGTTGCGTCCTACATGTGCTTAAATCACAATATCGCGGAAATGAATATCAATGAAAATAGAGTGGGATCCAAAGAAGGCGAAATCAAATTTTCGGAAACACAAGGTTTCCTTTGAAGAAGCCGCTACAGCATTTAAAGATCCAATAGCTGCTACCGGCCATGATCCGGATCACTCTGCAGGTGAATTCAGATACATCACATTTGCAGTATCCGAAACAGGACGTATTCTGGTTATTGCGCATACTGATACAGGTGATACTGTCAGAATTATCAGCGCTCGCATTGCGAGCAAAAAAGAGCGGAAAATTTATGAAGAAGGTTAAGCATTCACAAAAAGATGAGCTTCGATCTGAATACAATCTGGCCGATTTCCCAAGCCCGATGGTTCGAGGAAAATATGCAAAACGACTAAAGGAGTCATCAAACATTGTTGTTCTTACGCCTGAAGTCGCCGCCGTTTTTCCAAACGAAGATGCCGTGAATAATGCGCTGTTATCACTTATTAAATTGGCGGCTAAAACAACTGCACGGCCCGCAAAGCGCAAAGGCAGCAATACAAAGAAGCAGCGAGCCGCGTAGATTGTGGAATTGGTGTCAAATGTAAGGGGTGACCCCAGCGGATTTTCATTCGGCGCAATGCGTTTCACTTATTACGCCCTGCGCGTGCTATTTTTGTCCTTGACTTGGCTGGTTAGTGACATGGCGTGATCCTTAATAATAATGAGATGGGTGGGGCAGCAAAGCTCAACATTTTATAATCTTAAAAACATTGTTGGGCTTCGCTATGCTCAGCACCATCCTACATATTACTCCACGCTGCATCCGCAACAAACCTGTCACCATAACGGTTTTTCAAATCATTCAACCGGGCAGACATTTTTGCAGCGCCTTCTGCATGAATGTGATGCATCGGGCCACCACGAAACGGCGCAAAGCCGGTGCCGAAGATAACGCCGGCATCGACGAGGTCTGCATCATCTACCACTTTCTCGCGCAAACAGGCAGCGGCTTCGTTAAGCAGACGCATGATCAAACGATCCTGTAATTCTTTGGCGTCACCACTGTTGCCGCCGCTATTTTTAACGGGTTTACCTTTCACCCATTTATAAAAACCTTCGCCGGATTTTTTGCCGAGTTTTTTGCCATCCACCATGGTGTCCATGATTTTTGGTAATTTGACGTTAAGCGTTTCGGACAGGATTTTTGCGACGGAGCGACACACATCCAGACCAACCGTATCAGCCAGTTCAATCGGACCCATGGGCATGCCGAATTGCAGTGCTGCCTTGTCGATCGCTTCGGGCGCTATGCCTTCGCCAACCATTTCTACCGCTTCGAGCAAATAGGGCATGAGAATGCGGTTAACCAGAAAGCCGGGGGTGCTTTTCACCGGCAACGGTAATTTATCAATTTGCCTGCCGAATGCCAGTGCTTTTTTCACCACGGCTTCATCTGTGTTATTGCCGCGCACAATTTCCACCAGTGGCATGAGTGCCACCGGATTGAAGAAATGCACACCAACTAATCTGCCGGGATTTTTCAAACAGGTGGCGAGTTGTTCCAGCGGAATACTGGACGTATTGGTGGCCAGTATCGCATCGGGTTTCATTTGCGGTTCGATGCTTTGGTAGAGTTTCTGTTTTACATCCTTGTCTTCAAAAATGGCTTCGATAATGATGTCGGCGTGTTTAACGCCCAACCCTTTATGATCAGCTATCAGGTGATCCATGGATTGCTGAATGGCGCGTTTGTCCTTCTTGAATTTTTT
>JAUPMA010000131.1 GCA_030836935.1 Pseudomonadota bacterium
CATGAATGAACTCAATGCCTTGCAGGTTGCGCGCACCTGGCCAGACCTGGGCACCGAGACAAAAACGGTTACCATGGCGGGACATGACTGGCCGGTACAGCGTGAAACACTGGAAACGGCTGATCCGGCTACACATGCCGTGCGTTTTACGGTTTATGTGGATGCCGAACGCAAACAGGCGGTGTCGCATTTGCAGGGTTATCTGTCACAACACACCGGCGCATCCGCGAGTGCTGCGCCGTGACCAATCCTTCACGCCATTTTTTTCCCCGCGCCCGCGGTTTTACTCTGGTTGAGCTGTTAATTGCCCTGCTGATTTTCGGCATGCTCGCCATGCTGGCTTATGGTGGCCTCGACAGTGTGATGAAAAGCCGGGACCGTACTGAAGCCGAACTGAATCGCCTGCGGCAATTGCAGATTACCTTCAGCCAGATGCAGCGCGACATCGAACAGCTCGCCGCCCGTGACGGCCATGATGCACTCGGCGGCAAACTGTTACGCCTGTCTGCCGGCCAGACTTCGGATACCGGTTTGCTGCTGCAATACACGCGCACCGGCTGGCGCAATCCGGCACAGCAAACCCGCAGTCATTTGCAGCGTGTTGCCTGGCGGCTGGATGACGGCAAACTTTTTCGCATGACCTGGCCGTATGTTGACCGCGCCTTTGATGATCAGGCCACCTCGACTCAACTGATTGATCACATTCGTGAAGTGAAATTGCGTTTTCTGGATAACCGGAATGCCTGGCACAATTTATGGCCGTTGCCCGATGCACTCGCCGACGGCAAAACAGTACCGCAACCGGCAGCCATTGAAATCACCGTGGTAATGGATGACTGGGGCGAAATTATGCGTCTGTTCAAGGTGCCGGGATGAACGTAAAAACAAACCCCTCACCTACCGCCGGCCCGCGCCACCGGTTCACGGCTTCGCCCCCCTCGCTACGCTTTCCCCGCATAACGGGTGCGGGCAGGCCGGTGTCACTGTGCGACTTGCACAATAAACAGCAAGGTGTCGCCCTGGTGGTGGCCGTGCTGGTAGTGGCCATTGCAGCGGTGCTGGCCACGGCGCTGGTCGACCGCCTGAACCTTGATATACGCCGCACTGAAAACCTGATTCACAGTGAGCAGGCCTATGTTTATGCCCAGGGCGCGGAAATCATTGCCACGGCGGCCCTGCATCAGGACCGGCAAAATAACAAATACGACAGTCTGGATGAAACCTGGGCCATGGAAGCCCCGCCGTTTCCGGTAGAAGGCGGCGCCGTTACGGGCAAACTGACTGACTTGCAGGGCTGTTTTAATATCAACAATCTTTCCCGCGTGCTGAACGAAGCCAATCATGAAAACGACTTGCAGCGTTTTTACCGGCTGCTGTCTGCCGTTGATATTTCACCCATGGCCGGCACGGCTGTCGTGGACTGGCTGGATGACAACATGGAGACCACTCCGCCCGATGGTGCCGAAGACGACTGGTACATGGGCCTGACACCACCCTATCGCGCCGCCAATGGCATCATCACCAGCATCAGCGAATTGCGCATGCTGCGTGGCTTTGAAAAAAATGACACAGAAAATGCCGATGGCAACGCATTTGAAAAATTGGCACCGTATATTTGCGCCCTGCCCATTGCCACAACGATCAATGTCAACACGGCGCCGGACAAGGTGTTAAAATCCCTGAGCGCTGAAATGACCGATGACGATGTGAGCAAAATCATTGAGCACCGCAACGGTGGGCCTGATCCCACAGACAACACCAACGCCGAGCCATTTGAAACGCTGGATCAATTCAAGAACTTTATGCACCTTACACTCAACAAACCTGATTTCCCCACGCAAAATCTGGGCGTTGCGACAAATTATTTTTTACTCGAAGCCACAGCGCAAACAGGCAACAACCGCAGCACGCTCTACAGCATTATCCAGCGCGACGACAATGGCAGCTGTCATGTTATTGCACGCTCGCAAGGTGTCTGGTAAGCGCATGACTGATTCACTGCTGATACATTACAGGGCCGATGGCAGCATCCAAGCCGCCGTACTGGGTGAACCGGGCAAGTTGCGTGATACGCCGGCACCGGTTTCATTTGCAGATTTGGCAGAAAAATATCCGGGCGCGCATGCCACATTGCTCATTGACAGCGCCCTGTTGCACAGCGCACGTCTTGCCTTGCCCGGCAATAATCGCCAGCGCCAGATTAAAGCGGCGCCTTATGCACTGGAAGACCAGCTGGCCTGCGACATTGACGAACTGCATTTCATTCTTGGCAAACGCGAAGCAGATAATCTCATCACTGTTTCCTGCATCAGCAAATCACGGCTGCGGGCTCTGCTGACACAATTTTCCGAGGCCGGCATACAGATTGACAGCGCCTGTCCGGATTTACTGGCCCTGCCGCTGGCAGCGCAGCAATGGACTGTACTGGTTGATTCACACCATGCCTGCATCAAGATTTCGGCGCAGTCCGGCTATTATTGTGAACGCGCAAATTTACCGGTTATTTTACCTGCGTTATTGCAACAGCCTGCGATGGCACCGCAAACCCTGCTGGTACTCACGGCGGCTGATGACGACGTTACCGCCTTGTTTGCCGGCGTCGACTTGCCACGCATTACCCAGAATTATTCCCAATCCTTATTGCAGATTTTTGCCCTGCACCTGAACGACGCACGCAGCATGAATCTGCTGCAGGGCGAATTTGCCGTCAAGCGACCCGCCTCACTGCACTGGCGCGCCTGGCGCATTGCAGCCATAGCCGCCATCGGCTGGCTGGCTTTGCAACTGGTAATGGCCGGCATTGAAATCAGGATGCTGAAAACCGTTGAGCAGCAACTCACAGCGGATATCGAAACCGAATTCAAACGCATATTTCCTGATGCGCAAAAATTTTCCGGAATGCAAAGCCGCGTCAAGAACCGCCTCAAGCAATTGAAAGGCGGCGGAGACAAATCCCAGGAAATTTTTTTGCAGATTCTGGCCGAAGCCGCTCCGGCATTGATGGCAGATGGCCTTGTTATCCGCGGTATAGCCTATCGCGAACGGCACGTCGACATGGAACTGCAAGCCACTTCACTGGATATTCTTGAAGCCGCCAGATCCCGGCTCGATAACCAGCACCGCATCAAATCGGTGTTATCGACATCCGTTGAAAAAGACAAGGCAACCGGCCGCCTGCGGCTGGAACAGGTTATACAGGATGCAGAGGACGGTCAGGGATGAAAATGTATTTCGAATCCTTGCAGCGCTGGCTCGACAGCATCCAGCCGCGCGAAAGACAGATGGTGACGGGTGGCAGTGCGGCACTGGCTGTCATTTTATTTTATTTGCTGATCTGGGATCCGGTGTTCACTACGCTGAATGAAACGCGACAGGGCATTGAATCGCAGCGTCAACTGCTGGCCTGGATGAAAATATCGGCGCAGGAAATCCAGCAGCTGCAAGCCAGCGGCACCCGGCTTGCGCCACAACTTGCCAATCAGTCTGTCAGCACACTGGTGACCATGAGCGCGCAAAGCAGCGGCGTACAGGATTTCATAACCAGACTTGATTCCACAAATGACGGCGTTGAAGTACAGCTGAGCAATGCCGATTTTAACCGCGTGATGGCCTGGCTGAATGATTTGCAGACCCGCTACACCATTCAGCCAGCCAAAGTCATTATTGAGCCACAGGCCGACCCCGGCACAGTAAACGCACGCATAACCCTCGGCAAATCATCA
>JAUPMA010000017.1 GCA_030836935.1 Pseudomonadota bacterium
CTTCCGCAGCGTGAACGACATGATTGGCCGAGTGGATTATTTGCAGCCGCGCAGTGATTTGTCGCACTGGAAACAAAACGGCATTGATTTGCGCATGCTGCTGACACCGGCGCAAAAACCGCACGCCAATGTTGAGGTGTACCAGACCATTAAACAGGATCACGGATTAGATGAAGCTTTGGATCATCAATTGATCAAGTTGGCAAAACCAGCATTGGATAACGGCAGCAAGGTAAACATTAATCTGCCGGTGATTAACACTAATCGTGTCGTGGGCACCATGCTGTCGCACGAAATTGCAAAAAAATTCGGTAGCAAAATGCTGCCCGATGACACCATTCACATCAAACTCACCGGCTCGGCCGGTCAGTCACTCGGCGCGTTCCTCGCCAGAGGCGTAAGCATTGAAGTCGAAGGTGACGCCAACGATTATGTCGGCAAGGGCTTGAGCGGCGGTCGTGTCGTGGTGTATCCGCCGAAGAACAGCAGCTTTATTGCCGAAGATAATATTATTGTCGGCAATGTGTGTCTGTACGGTGCCACCGGCGGTGAAGCCTATTTCCGCGGCATTGCCGCCGAACGTTTCTGTGTGCGCAACTCCGGCGCACGCGCGGTAGTAGAAGGCATTGGTGATCACGGCTGTGAATACATGACCGGAGGCCGTGCGGTGATTCTCGGACCGGTAGGTCGCAACTTTGCCGCCGGCATGAGTGGCGGCATTGCTTATGTTTGGGATCAGCACGGTAATTTTTCCACCCGCTGCAATCCGGAAATGGTGGATCTGGAAACCGTCAATGCCGATGAAGACATCGTCGAACTCAAGGCGATGATCGAAAAACATCAGCAATACACCCAGTCCGAAGTCGCCAAACGTTTGCTCGCCAACTGGAACACATCATTGAGTCAATTTGTGAAAGTGATGCCGCGTGATTACAAACGCGTATTGGAAGAGCAAAAGAAAAAAGCCAAGGCAGCGTAACAAAGTTGGCCAATACAAACGGATGGCTGTGTCCATGCTGGAGAAAAATTAAAGAATGACACAGAAACACAGAGGCGCAGAGAAATAATTTACAAATCTCTGTGTCTCCGTGTCTCTGTGTCAAATTTTTATTTAAACAAGGTTAGAAACAAACAATGGGCAAAATAACGGGCTTCAAAGAATTCACGCGCAAAACCGAACCCTATCGTGACGCCACAGAGCGTCTGAAAGATTTTGCTGAAATCTACACGCCACACAACGAAGAACATCTGCGCACCCAGGGCGCGCGTTGCATGGATTGCGGTGTGCCGTTTTGCCAGTCCGACACCGGCTGCCCGGTCGATAACCTTATTCCGGAATGGAATGACCTTGTTTACAACGGCCGCTGGCAAGATGCCAACACGCGTTTGCATCTCACCAATAATTTTCCGGAATTCACCGGCCGCGTATGTCCCGCACCCTGCGAAGGCTCCTGCGTACTGGGTTACAACGAACCTGCCGTCACCATCAAAAACATTGAATGCGCCATTGTTGATCGCGCCTTTGATGAAGGCTGGATCAAGGCCAAAAAGCCTGAAAAACGCAGCGGCAAAAAGGTCGCTGTGGTTGGCTCCGGCCCCGCCGGTTTGGCAGCCGCAGAACAATTGAATGCACTCGGCCACAGCGTCACCGTATATGAACGCGCCGATCGCATCGGTGGCTTGCTGATGTACGGCATCCCCAACATGAAACTGGAAAAGAAACTGATTGATCGCCGTGTGCAACTCATGCGCGATGCCGGTGTGAATTTTGTGCTGAATGCCGATGTCGGCAAAAATGTTGATGTAAAAAAATTAATGCAGGATAACGATGCATTGTTACTTGCCACCGGCGCCACCGTGCCGCGCGATTTGCCGATTGATGGCCGAAAACTGAATGGCATTCACTTTGCCATGGATTTTTTAACGGCCAATACCAAAAGCCTGCTCGATTCCAATCTGAAAGACGGCAATTATATTTCCGCCAAAGATAAACACGTTGTGGTGATTGGCGGCGGCGATACCGGCACTGACTGCATCGGCACCTCCTTGCGTCATGGTTGCAAATCGGTAGTGAATTTTGAATTAATGAACAAGCCACCGAAAGAGCGCGCTGCCAATAATCCCTGGCCGACCTGGCCGCTGATTTTCCGCGTTGATTACGGTCACGATGAAGCGGCTAAAGTTCAGGGCGAAGATCCGCGCACCTATTGCGTACTTTCCAAGAAATTCAGCGGCGATGCCAAAGGCAATGTCACCAGCGTCACCACCATCAATGTTGAATGGACGACTGACGCCAGCGGCAAAATGCAAATGAAGGAAATTGCCGGCAGCGAAAAAGAATGGAAAGCCGATCTGGTATTACTCGCCATGGGCTTCCTCGGCCCCGAGCATTACATCAGCGATGCACTTGGCGTGGCTTACGACCAGCGCTCCAATTACAAAGCCGAATACGGAAAATATGCCACCATCATCAAAGGCGTATTCGCCGCCGGCGACTGCCGCCGTGGCCAGTCACTGGTGGTATGGGGTATTAATGAAGGCCGTGAAGCGGCGGAAAATATTCATCGTTTTTTGTTGCCAAAATAAATTTAGGATGGGTGAAGTGAAACGCAACCCATCAACCTGTTCGTCACCCGCCCAATATCCGGCATTTTGCTTTTTTTCATATTCACGATTACGCTTCGTAAATAGCCACTCAACCTAAGGAGCTGACGATGCATACACCGACGCTCAAACAGGAAGGCCTGGATTCCCTCAAAAACCTGCCTGATGATGCTGACATTGACGAAATCATGTACCGTCTTTATGTCATTGATAAGCTGCGCAAAAGCCGCGAAGCTATCGAGCAGGGCCAGGTCATTAGCCACGAAGACCTGAAACGAGAGATTGAACAGTGGTAATTATCTGGTCAAAACCAGCACGCGAAGACCTGCGGCTGATTCACCAGTACATCGCCCACGACTCCAGGCGTTATGCCACCCTCGTTATTCAGGACATTACCGACAAGGTCAATACCCTGCTCAACCTGCCACGTCTTGGCAGAGCAGTACCGGAAATCGGCGAAGAAAATGTGCGAGAAATTAGCATGTATTCCTATCGCATCATGTACGAATTAAGTGGTGACACCCTATATATTCATGGCGTCATCCACAAACGACGGCACTTCAAACCAGACGAATTGCAACGCAATACCTGATATCGCACTATCCTGAACAATGTCAGAGGAAGATTAAATGATAAAAGTATTTTCACTTCGAACCACCCTTTCTGTTTTATCACTGCTGTGTTTCTCCGGCATCACCACCGCCGCCGAACAAACCTATGTACGCGAATACATTTACCAGGCCAGCGAAGCCGACAGCAAATTATCCGCCCGCGCCATTGCCTTGCAGGAAGTTAAACGCGAATTGTTAAGCGAGCTTGGCACCCACGTCAGCTCACTGGTAAAACTCAAAACCTCATCCGATGGCACCCAACTCGGCACCGAAGAAATCGAAACCCTCTCCGCCGGTGTTACCCGCGTGGAAATACTCAATGAAAAATGGGATGGCGTGACCTATGTACTCAAGGCACAAATAAAAGCCGACCCGGCAGACGTGCTGACATCGCTGGAAAAAATGCTCGATGCGGATAAAAAACAAAAACAGGTTTCGATGCTTGAGGGCGATGTTTCAAAATTGCGTACGCAGAATATCAATATCAGTGAATCACTGACGCAATCGAAGAAGGAAACCACTGCAGCATTGGCGGAAATTGCGCGGTTGAAAAAGCAATTGGAGAAACAGCAGACGGATGCTTCGCGGCAAATATTGCAAGCTGAGTATAAAGAACAGGTTGATACGTTGACAGTGAATGAATGGTTTGAGTCAGCGACTGCGTTTTACCAAAAAGGTGATTACACGGCAGCCTTCCAGCTGCTTAAGAAAGCGGCTGAGCAGAGCCTTGTCGAGGCGCAATAC
>JAUPMA010000132.1 GCA_030836935.1 Pseudomonadota bacterium
GCCAGTTCTGCGCTATGCTCCATCAAATGAATATCAGGTTGCGGCAAATCCAGTTTCATCACTGTTTAACAAACTTGAAAATTGCGGACATTGTAGCATGCACAACAAGACGGCCTTGATTACCGGAGGTGCAAAACGCATCGGCGCAGAAATCGCGCGCATGTTACATGCCGAAGGCATGAATATATGCATTCATTATCGCTTGTCGGAAAACGAAGCCCGACAACTTTGCGATCAGCTGAACAGGCTGCGCGACAATTCTGCCATTCTTGTTCAGGCAGACCTGTTACATATTGCTGAATTGCCTGCACTGGTGGAAAAACCGGTTGCACACTGGGGCGGTCTGGATGCACTGATCAACAATGCCTCAACTTTTTATCCAACTCCTGTTGGCACGATAACCGAAGACCAGTGGGAAGACCTGACGGGCAGCAATCTGAAGGTGCCGCTGTTTCTTTCCCAGGCGGCAGCACCTTATCTTAAACAAAGCAGCGGCAACATTATCAACATTGTTGATGTGCATGGTTTCCGGCCAATGAAAAACCACACGGTTTACTGCGTCGCAAAAGCCGGACTGATGATGCTGACCCAGTCGCTGGCAAAAGAGCTGGGGCCGGAGGTGCGTGTCAATGGCATTGCACCGGGCGCCATCATGTGGCCGGAAAATAATCTGGAACAGGATGACGCACTGCGTGAAATGATTCTGGATCGCACCGCCTTGAAACGACAGGGTGATCCGAGGGACATTGCTGCAACAGTTCGATTCCTGATACGTGATGCCAGTTACATAACCGGGCAAGTAATTCCGGTCTGCGGCGGCAGAAGCATCAATATCTGATTTTATTTCGTATCAGTTGTGGCCGGCAGGTTTTCTTCAATAAATTTTTTGTAATTTTCTGCACTGATGATCTGTGTGCCATCACAATTGAACTGCATGCGCACCATATCCTGCACAATACAGATGGTAATATTGCGCAAATAAAAATCCGGCAAGTCACGCAGTGTTTTCAGCGAAAGCATAATGGTACGGATTTCATCCTGCGACATCGGCTGCCACAACTGGTGGCGTTTCATGAAAATGCTTTTCCAGTAACCCGGCACTCTTTCCAGCCATTTGCTTTTCAGGATTACTTCATAAATTTCACGCATCGCCTGGATTTTATCCGCGTAACTCAAGGCGGGAAAATGCCGTTCAATATACGCTGTATCGGCCATTTTAACGGCATCATGAATTTCATGGCGCAGTGGGTCGAAAATCGAGTAGGTGTGCACTTCGCCGGAATTGAATCCGATATATACCCGGTAGGTACTGTGATTGAGCAGCAGCTCCTGCAAATTGGCTATCAGTTTATCCATAACCTTATCGACCGGACTCTCGTATTTTTTACGTTCCAGACTGGTCTCGCGCAACGACGGATCACCCTTGATACCGATTTGCAAGCTGTGCTTGTTGAGGCCGGTAGCACTGACAATGCTTTCGCGCAACACCAGTTCTTCCATCTCATTTTCTGCACTGGCCGCATTAACCGTCACATCTTGTGTTATCTCAATCATGTTCCTGCACCTTTATAATTAATCATAAAATACCACAGACTCTTTTCACTTTTCATGACCAATGTATTACTCTTGCGCTATTCCGTTCCGTTTGTGGTGATACATGAAATTTTGCAGCACCTGTGGCGCACCCGTCAGCCAGAAAGTCCCGCCAGGCGACCACTTGCCACGTTTTGTGTGTACCCGGTGCGCTGCCATTCATTACCAGAATCCGCGCATTATCGCCGGCTGCATTGCTGAATGGCAGGACAAGATTCTGCTGTGCCGCCGCGCCATTGAACCGCGTTACGGTCTCTGGACACTGCCGGCAGGCTTTATGGAAAACCGCGAAACCACATTGCAGGGAGCGTTACGCGAAGCCAGGGAAGAAGCACAGGCAGAAGTGATCAATACATCCCTGTTTTGCATGTTCAGCATCCCGCACATTTCTCAGGTGTACATGATGTATCGCGGCGAACTGCAACATGGGTTTTCCCAACCCGGCACGGAAAGCCTGGAGACCATGCTGGTAGGTGAACATGAAATTCCCTGGGATCAGATTGCCTTTCCGGTAATGCGCGAAACACTCAAACTTTATTACGCTGACAAGGCGGCGGGAGCATTTACTGTTCACCATGGCGACCTGATTCGCAATGAAGATCAGCAACTGTCCGCCATTATTCACCGTTAAACTGAATATTCCATCAGCAGTAATGACTAAGAAAAAAGGTGTGTTTTATCAATACCCTGATTTTCGCGGCACACTGTAACTGCCACTGAATGCAAACGGCACCTCACGACCAACCAGCGCCTCAATCAATGCCAGTTCATCATCCGTATGATTGATCATGGGCGCAACACGAATATTGTTGCCCGCCGCTTCTCCGCCAAGAATATAACGCGGTGCGTCGTGGTGCTGCGTTGTAACTGTTTCGCGGCTTTTTGCATCAGCAAGCGATGCCAGTTCGGACGAACCATAACAGGTGCAAACATACGATTGCCCGGGATCAGCTTCAATATAAATTCCGGTGCCGCGTATGCCGATGGTTGCGGTAACTGTTTTGATATTCAGTAATTGCCTGACTTCGCGCTTGCCAAAGACAGAAAGCAGTTTTCCCGACAGCAATGTCATCTCGCTGATCATGCCGCGGCCGACAAGTTGCAGCGTACTGCTGGAGCGCAAAATAAAAGCATCCCTGTTCACTGCAAAGATCAGATGACTGTCAGCGCCGGTCTCAATCAGTGCGCTGGCATTGATCAGTGTTTCCATGGTGGCTGGCTTGCCGTTAATTTTTACCGTGCCACGCAAATCATAAATGGATTTTCCGGGCAGCAGTTCGGCAGGAATCTTTCCCATTGCCCATACTGGCCGCAACAGACCCATGCTGCCCACGGCAAACAATCCGGCAGAAAGTGCGTTAATCAAAATACGGCGTCTGGTTTCATTGATGTCTTGCATGATTTTTTTCCTTCTTCATTTGCTATCATTAACCGGCACCCCATCAAGGAGCGCCCAAATGACAAAATATTTTACCCCTTTGATTCTTTTCGCCATCACCGGCAACCTGCACGCCGGAAGCATTTACAACATTACGGCTTCGGCAGGTCTGATGCTGGACGACAATATAACCCGCGCCCAGTATAACCGCGATATTTACGACGATTTTGCAATATTTGCCGGTGTCAGCGCCGACTATAATCGGCCGGCCAGTGAATACAGACGTTTGCAAATCACCGTATCCGCCGAAACCTGGCATTATCAGGATGCCAGCCTTGGACATGAATTACTCAGTTTGCAGGGTGATTACATTTTTCAGCCGACGGGCGGTTATACCGCACCCTGGTATAACATCTATCTTCTGCTCGGCGTTAACAGCCACGACAGCGAATACCGCGATGGTTCTCATTATGAACTGGGCACGGGCATGGGAAAACGCATTACCGATGCCACGGGGTTGCATGCCGGTATCAGCCGGCAGCAAATCACTGCTGATGATGAAATCTTTTCGCTGGATACCACGCGGTTGTTCGCCAATCTCGATTTCAGATTTGGCCAGAACACTGTTTACACCACACTGGCTTACAGCACGGGTGATATTGTGGTGACAGTCGGTGAACAGGCTTATGGCAATCCCTATCCACCCAATTTGAGCGGCATCGGTTTCACCGGCGATGATGCATTTCCCTGGCTGGTAACTCCGTGGGCATACAAACTTGATGCCGATACCTGGTCCTTGCGTATTGGTTATGTGCATGCACTGGCCAGTCATCAATCCATTGATGCCAGTCTGCTGCGTTATGCATCATCGGCGTATGGCGGCAATGATTACGATGGTATGATAACAAGCATTACTTATTTCTACCGATTCTGACATGTCACTATTCATTGCTGATCTGCACAACTTTGACCAGACAGTTATCCAGGCATCGCACAGCAAACCAATACTCGTTGATTTGTGGGCGGACTGGTGTTCCCCATGTCTTGTTCTCTCTCCGCTGCTGGAAAAAATTGATCGCGAGTTTGGTGAACAGATTGGCATTGCCAAAATTGAAGTGGATGATGGCGACAACATGAAAATTGCCGGGCATTACAAGGTTCGCGGTTTTCCTACCGTTATGCTGTTTCGACGCGGCGAGGAAGTAGCCCGTTTCAGCGGTGCCAAACCGCTGCATTTCATTCGTGAGTTTATCGAACAGCATGGTGATATTGCCTGATGCCAGATTGCATCTGCATCGCGCTGCTAAAAAATGCATTTTCTCTTCCATACACTGCGGGCGCCGATTCTGAATGCATGACCTCCTGAAACTGAAAATTTTGCCCGCTGTTTTGCTGTTTTTTTCATGCACCACACAGGCGGTCGATGAACCCGTTAATTCAACAAGCGAATACGACAGGGGTTTTACCGCGTATCAGCACCAGGATATAGCCACCGCCCTGATGCTGTGGTTTCCACTCGCCGAAAAAGGTCATGCACAAGCCCAGTTCATGCTTGGCATTCTGTACTCGCAGCAGGATGGTGACCGTTTCAACATGCAAAGAGCCATTCAGTGGTACGAAAAAGCAGCCAGCCAGAATCATCTCGCCGCGCAAGGCATGCTCGGCCGCATTTATCTCAGCGGCCCGGAAACCAAACCGGATTTCAAACTCGCCGCAAAATGGCTGACTGAAGCCGCGCGCCAGGGCGAACCCGATTCACAATATCTGCTGGGAAGAATTTATCACCTCGGTCAGGAAACAAAAAAAAATACCGGCAAGGCGGCCTACTGGTATTCGCAGGCCGCCGAGCAGGATCACAACCTGGCCCAGTACACGCTGGCGCTGATGTACCTCAATGGCGATGGCCGCAAAAAAGACCTGGAGAAAGCCATGGAGCTGCTGCAACAATCAGCCAGCCTCGGCAACAGCAGCGCGCAATTCAAACTGGGTGAAATCTATCGCGATGGCACAAAAAACATTCCGGTTGATCTGGCCAGGGCATACAGTTTTTTTCAGCAATCTGCCGCCCTGCACAATCCGGATGCCGAAAACGCCCTGGGCAATTTCTACATGACCGGCACGCAAACAGCACAGGACTACAAACAGGCATTTGACTGGTATGAAAAGGCCGCAAGGCAAAACCAGATCGACGCCGTGCATAATCTGGGAACGCTCTATGCCAGCGGCCATGGCACCGCCAAAAACCTGCAACTGGCTACACAGTATTTTGCTCGGGCGGCACAGCAGGGGCATGGTCTGGCACAAATGGATCTGGGCGTTGCCTATTACACAGGCAAAGGGGTAAAGGAAGACTCGGTTGTGGCCTACGCCTGGTTTTCCGTTGCCGCCGGGCAGGATGTTCCCAATGCGAAAAAAAACAAAACGGCAATTTATGCCCGCCTGCTGGCAGAAGACAAACGCCGCGCCACCGACCTCGCTGCTGAATACAGCAAAAAATATGTTCGCCTGAAATAATCCGGCAGTAAAAAATACGGAATATTTTTCCTGTACCGCAACACCTGCGATCAACTATTGACTAGACTTGTCTGAATCCTGCCTCGCCCGGGGCTTACTTGTGTCTGGCTGATTTTACTTATGCATAACAAACCAATAACAAACACCACACGTTGCACACTACGTTTGACCCTGGGCGTGGGTGTAGCCCTGTGGATGATTACCGCCAATGGTTACCTGGCCGAAACCGATTCGGCCATAACTCCTCCGGCAAGCCTTGATTCACTGGCTGGCGAAATCCTGAAAGTGGCCGAACCGGAAAAACTCGGCCAACAAAGAAAACTTTATACCGAGGCAATGCAGGCGCTGAACAGCCATCAAACAGATAAATTTGAAAAGCTGTTTCCCGGGCTGGACGGTTATCCCCTGCAAGCCTACCTGCGCGCCAAATATCTGGGTGACCGCCTCAACAAACCGGATATGGATGCATTGCACGTTTTTCTCGACCAGGAAACCGGCACGCTGGTAGGCGAACGCCTGCGGCGTGACCTGCTGAAACAGCTGGCGCGCAAACAGCGCTGGGAAGACTTTGTTTCCTTCTACCACCCGCAGGACGATACCAGCTTCCAGTGCCTCAATCTCGAAGCCATGACGCATACCGGCCAGTTGTCACAGGCACTGGATCAGGTACCGCAACTGTGGATGAGCAGTCATTTTCTGCCCTCATCCTGCGAAAACATTGTGGCCGCCTGGGAAAAGAGCGGGGGCCGCACAGATGCACTGACCTGGCAACGCATCGAACTCGCCATGGCTGAAGGCAGCACCCGGCTGGCGACCCGCCTGGCCAGCACCCTCCCCAAACCGGATCAGTCCGTAGTGGATTTATGGGTACGCGTTCACCGCAGCCCGGAACAGATCACCCGCGGCAAATTACCCGAACATGCCAAAACCGGCCGCGTAGTCGCCCATGCCATACGCCGCATGAGCCTGAAAAACGTCGACAGGGCCATCAGTGCCTGGCAAAAACTCAGCAGCCAGCACCCGTTCAGCGAAGAGGACACCGGTCTCTCCCGGAAATACATCGGACTGGCACTGGCACGCAACCATCACCCCGAAGCCTACGTCTGGCTAAAACACATTCCTCTGCAACACGCCGATGCCCAGGTAATGGAATGGAAAATCCGCACCGCCATCCGCCAGGGCGACTGGTACCAGATCGTTGCCGACATACAAAACCTGCCGCCCAAAATCCAGTCCGACCTGCGCTGGCAATTCTGGTGGGCCTATGCCAACGAACAGCTGGGCAACCACATTGAAGCCGAAGGTGTTTACCACTACCTGGCCAGCCGCCGTGACTTCTACGGCTTTCTGGCCGCCGACCGTCTTGACCTGCCCTATGCCTTTGAGGACCGTCCACTTGAAATCAGCCCGGATGAACTCAATGCCATGGCCAGCCATCCGTCCGCCGCCCGCGCCCGCGAGCTTTTCA
>JAUPMA010000133.1 GCA_030836935.1 Pseudomonadota bacterium
AGCTGTGTGAATCGCCGCAAATCGACAAGCTGCGACATATTGTAAAACTCGGCCAGCATGTCTGGGAAATTGATGAGTTTTCTGGCGACAATGCCGGCTTGATTGTGGCTGAGATTGAATTATCTGCCGAAGATGAAGCATTCGATAAGCCGGCCTGGGCAGGCGCAGAAGTGACGCATGATCCGCGTTATTACAATGTTAATCTTGTGAAGCATCCATTCAAAAACTGGTAATGATTTGCAGGGTGGACACATCTCACCTGTATCATGGTGGGCGGTGCCCACCCTGCGTTGGACTTATTTTTCCAGCAGCTGGTTAAACTGCTGACGAATCTGTGCATGAATCTTTACAAGATTATTTTTATTGTTATCCGGCACGGTTTTTAATTGCGTAAGGCGTTCAGGAGAATCGCCGGTAGTGGTGGACATTTGTTCCGGTTCTGGAACAGATTTATGACTGCGGATAAGGTTGTGGCTGTTTTATTGCCGGCAGGTATAAAAGGGTTCCCGCCCGGATGGACGGGAACCGGATAAGGATCAGAACGCCAGGAGTACCTGTGCAACGGTTTCATCGTAGTCTGTACCGGTATCGAGGTCGATACTGGTGCGATCCAGCGAGAAACGTACGTTGTCGGCATAGTTGTAGAGCAAGCCAAGGCTCATGGTGCTGTAATCCGCATTGGTGCTGGCTACTTTGTCGTCGAAGCTCATCTGGCCGATGCTGACACCGAATCTTGGTTTGACCATCATGCGCGCCTCGATGGAGGTTGCCGATAATTCCTGATTTGAACGAACGGTGGTTGGGGTAGCTGCATCCGTGATTCTGTATTCCCAGTCTGCAACATGATTAATCACCACCAGGGTGTCCATGCCGGCGATGGAGCCTTGTGCCTGCATATCAAGCCCGCTTGCTGTTGTTTCGAACTTGGTCAGCGAGTTTGCCCATGGAGTGCCAGTGCAGGTTGTGAACAGGGCCGCAGTGTTTTCCCACAGCTTGCAGGGCGTGCCTGTGGTTTCCCCGCCCAGGCCGAATGCGCCTACGCTGAGATTCCATGCGCCCATTTCCGGGGCATCATAGGAAATACGGTACAAGGTCTGGTCGATACCATCGCTGTCCAGGCCCTTGTTGGCAAAGCTGCTGTTAAAGCCCTTGACCCAGATACCGCCTGTAACCGTGAGGCCGTGGCCACCGTAAAACACGGTGATACCGCTGGCCGGGCCGGAGCCTACGCCGGTTGCCTGGGCTGCATTGGTTTTGATGGAGTTTTCGAAAATACCCAGTTCCTTGTGCAAGCCTGTGTTGTAGGACTCGGTAGAGATAAAGGGACCGTGACCCTGGCCACCGTAGACGGAAAAGCCGATGCGTCCGGCTTCAATGGCGTGAGTGAAAGTGGTTTGCATGTGAATCAGGCCGTCGCCATTCCACAGGGTGTTGGCACCCGCGTCTTCGGCGAGCTTGCCGCCAATCATGATTGCCACGCCAGCGGGTGCAGAAAGACTGTCACGCCCGGTCGGTTGATTTGTAGTCATGTAGTTGGACTTGACGCCCATACCGGCATTGATGGCCAGTGGCACGGATGTACCCAGATCGCCGCCGGTAATCATTGATTTGTCACCTTTGGCCATGCTGTAGCCGGTGAGCTTGAACTGGCGGCCAAAGGGGTTAAGTGTGGTAAGTGCCTGGGTGTGGCAGGACAGGCAGTTCATTTCCATCTGGCGGGCAAATGCCGGAGTAGCCTGTGCTTCGGGAGTCGTCAGTACAATCCCCATGAATGCAGCTGAAAGACCCAGCACGAGCCGGTTGTTATACATCTTCATCAGTTTGTTCCTCGCTTGGTGGTAACTTGAAATTTTTGGTTTTTTTGTAATGACCTGGCGGTCAAATTGAGAGTTGTGCTCCCCGTCACAGAATATCACCGGTAATCAAAATGCGTAATTATTTTTTAACAATCCGGAATATTTTTGGCAGGGTAAAGAGGGATTCTCAAGGACAGGCTGGCGCTGCTATGATCCCGGCACTTGAAATAACCACAAGAAAAGAGGGACGAAAATGGCCAAGATTCGCGTGTTGCTGGTTGATGACCATGATCTGATTCGCTACGGATTGCGCCGCCTGCTGGAAGACAAGGGCCTTGAGGTGGTGGATGAAGCCAACAGTGGCGAGCTGGCGATGGAGAAAGTGCGCAAATTAAAACCGGATGTGGTGCTGATGGATGTCAACATGCCGGGCATAGGCGGTTATGAGGCCACCAGCCGGATTTCGGTGACGCATCCCGAATGCAAAGTCATCATTCTTACCGCACACAGTGATGGCCCCTTGCCCAGGCGGCTGCTGGAAGCCGGCGCGGCCGGTTATCTCACCAAGGGCTGTCCGGTCGAAACCATGATCGAGGCCATTCGCAAGGTGAATTCGGGCCAGCGTTATATTGAAGCGAACATTGCGCAAAAACTGGCGTTGTCGATGTTGCCGGGAGAAGGTTCTGTTCTCGATACACTCTCACAACGCGAATTGCAGGTGCTGATGATGATCAGCCGCGGGATTCGTACCAACCAGATTTCTGAAATGCTCAGTCTCAGTCCGAAAACCGTGAGTACCTATCGCGCTCGTTTGCATGAAAAACTGGATGTGTCGAACGATGTGGAAATGATGCACCTGGCCATCAAGCATGGCTTGCTGGAAGGAATTGATTCGGAAAGCGGAAAATAATGCGCGCAGTGGTTAAGGAGGCTGGGCATTGCCCACCCTGCAAAATTTGCGTGTATTTACAGACTTCAGCTTTTAATCGCGCCGTTTCCGGGTAAAACCCGGGTTAATACATAGTCATTACTTGAAGTTGATAATTACTCATGCCAGATACCGGCTTTTCCACCGCATGCACCCGCTGTCCGCGTCTGGCGACATTTCTCGAAGAAGTGCGCCAGCAACATCCCGATTACTATGCAAAACCGGTGCCGCCGTTTGGTGATGCCAGTGCGAAACTGCTGATTGTGGGACTGGCGCCAGGCTATCACGGCGCCAATGCCAGTGGCCGTCCCTTCACCGGTGATTTTGCCGGCATTCTGTTGTACGAAACATTGTATGCATGCGGTTTTTCCACCGCGCCGGTATCGCGTTCGGTGGATGACGGCCTGAAACTGATCAATTGCCGCATCACCAATGCCGTGAAATGTCTGCCGCCACAAAACAAACCTGAATCCAGCGAAATCAATACCTGCAATACGTACCTCAAAACCGAACTGCAGGCATTGAAGCCTGGCAGTGTGTTGCTGGCTTTGGGAAATATCGCGCACGCATCAATAATTAAAGCGATGGGATTAAAACTGTCGCAATACAAATTCGGCCACGGCAACGAACATGTGTTGCCCGATTTAACGCTGGTGGATTCGTATCATTGCAGCCGTTACAACACGCAAACCCGGCGGCTGACGGCGGATATGTTCAAGGCAGTGATGTTGCAGGCCAGGGCAAAAATCAGGTAGCTGATTATTCTGCCTGCGTCACCATGCCCAATTTGGTAATTCCCGCTTTTTGCGCCACAGCCAGCACCCTGGCAACCTGTGCGTAACGGGTGTTTTCGTCGGCATGAATCTGTGTTGCCAGTTCCGGACTGGTCTTCACCAGTTCTTTCAGTCCTGTTTCCAGGTTTTCAAAATCGATGGCTTGCTGGTCGAGAAAAAGTTCGCCCTGCGCATTGAGTGTGATTTGTATGGTGCGCGTTTCCTGCGATGGCGCAACCGTTTCGGTTTTTGGCAAGCTTACCTTGATGGATTGTGTCAGCAGTGGTGCGGTAACAATAAATATCACCAGCAATACCAGCATCACATCCACCAGTGGTGTGACATTGATTTCTGCCATGGCAGTGTGTTGCGAGGATGAATGTATGGCCATGCAATTTCTCTTTTTTTATCAGGCGTTAAACATTAAAGCCGCACTTGAGCGCGAGATGCAGAAAATCATTGGCAAAGGCTTCGAGCTCGGCTACATACAGACGCACCCGGCGCAGGCCGTAGTTGTAGGCAATCACGGCAGGAATGGCTGTGGCAATACCAATGGCCGTGGCGATAAGCGCATCACCCACCGGGCCGGCCACCACGTCCAGCCCGGCTGATCCGCTGGCGCTGATATCCTGCAATGCATGCATGATGCCCCATACGGTTCCGAACAGACC
>JAUPMA010000134.1 GCA_030836935.1 Pseudomonadota bacterium
CGCATGCAGGGCCACGCTTTCGGAGGCAATCATGTATTCCACGCCATTTTCGGTTGTGCGTTTGCCAAAACAAATTGGCCTAATCGCGTGCGGGTCACGAAATGCCAGAATGCCACGGCCAACAATCACCGCCACCACGGCGTAACCACCACTGCAACGCCTGTGCACACCGGCTACCGCAGCAAAAATATCTTCAGCTGAAATATCCAGTTTCTTTTGCTGCTGCAATTCGTGCGCAAAAATATTCAGCAATACCTCGGAATCGGATTCGGTATTGATGTGACGCATGTCTTCCTTGTACAACTGCGCCTTGAGATCATCAGCATTGGTAAGGTTTCCATTGTGCGCCAGTGCAATGCCGAAAGGTGAATTGACATAAAACGGTTGCGATTCGGCGGAAGAAGAACAACCGGCGGTGGGATAACGCACATGGCCTATACCCATGTTGCCATGCAGTTGTGCCATGTGTTCATCACGGAACACATCACTCACCATGCCGTTGTTTTTTCGCAGATGAAATTTGTTGCCGTCACTGGTAACAATACCGGCGGCATCCTGGCCACGATGTTGCAGCAGCAGCAAACCGTCATACAGCAATTGATTGACCGGGCCACGACCCACAATACCCACTATGCCGCACATGGTTGTTTACTCCGATCAGTAGGAAAAATATCTGGCAAAATCAGCTGGCATAAAATCGAGCAGCCATTGCACCATCACTTCAAAATATCCCAGTAACATGGATGATTTCCACCAGCCATATTCAGGTAACGGTGTCAGCCCGGCAAAAAATACGGCCACCAGAATAATCAGTGTACCCAGTGCGGTTCCCAGTATCAGCCCCAGTACCCGATCCAGACCGGTCAAGCCTGCCTTGCCGGCAATTTGCCGCAACAGAAAATTAACCAGCGCGCCCAGCATCAGGGTAATGACAAATAAAATAGCCATGGCGATGGTTAAACGCAGCGCCGTGGAATCAATCATCGGCTTGAGCAGTGATGCAGAAAGATTGGGCGCAAAGTTGATGGCAATAATGACGGCGGCAACCCAGCTGGCCAGCATCACCGCCACCCGCAAAAAGCCCCAGACAATACCGAGTATCAGCAAAATTCCGATAATACTGATAATGCCGTAATCAACAAACGTCATGGGAAAAAACTCCGCTGCGCGAAAGCGCAAATAATATCAGACCAGGCAAGTGGCAAGCAGCAAGTTGCAGGTGGCAAGCAAAAGCTTTTCCTTGCTACTTGAACCTTTGTCCTTGCTACTTATTAACAATCATGCCCCTGATATTTTCCTGTTTGAAAATCCGCTCCTGCAATTTCTCGATGCGTTGCCGGTCCAGTTCCGGGCCAATACGTACCCTGAACACACCTTTCTCGTCATCCACATAGGCTGCAAAGCCCTTGGCGCGATATTGATCACGCATTTTCAGGGCATTCTTTTTGTCCCCAAAACTGCCGATCTGCAATGCCCAGACAGGTTTTGCGGCAGTAACGGGTTTTTTGGCCGATGTGCTGTTCTTTTTCTCGACAACCTGGCGGCTGACTACTTCCACAGCATCGGTTTTTTCTGCTGCTGGCACAGCGGTCGGCACCGCTACCGGTTGCTCTGTTGTAACGGCTGCCACTGACGGTTCATCCGCAACATTTTCCGGCACCGGTTGCGCCACAATATCCGGCTGCCCGATGGGCAACGGTTCAGTATCCGGCAACGGTTTGAATTCCGGTTCTTCGGGAATATCTATGGATGATGGGTAGCGGCTGCGATGCCCTGCGCCATCCAGCAACTCGGGCACCACAATGACCAGCACGGCCAGCAAAATGGCGGCGCCCAGCAAACGTTGTTGTAATGATCGTTCCATTGTTGAGGCTAAAGTTTAAAGGTTGAAGTTTAAAGGAATCCGCTCTTTCCTGCCTTTAAAGTTTAACCTTCAGTGCTATGCACTGACTTGAAAAAACTCGCCCGCTGCGGCCACGGTATGAAACGATCCGAACACGATAATACGATCGGCTCCAGTAGCCTGGCTCAGGGCATCGGCGCAGGCTTCCGCCACGGTGATATGGGCGCAAAGTTTAACACCGCTGCCTGCACCCTTCACCGCCGCCGCCATTAAATCTGCGCTCAAACCTCGCGGCCCGGCCAGCCCGGCGGTAAACCAGATATCAATTTTTCCTGAAAGCGCATGAATCACATCCGCAACCGCCTTGTCGCGCAACATGGCTACCACCGCCAGTGTCCGACCCTGGCATACATCTTCAACCAGTAATTGCGCCAGTGCCTGCGCGGCCTGTGCATTGTGCGCCACGTCCAGAATCACGCGCGGCAGTTCGCGCACACACTGAAACCGCCCGGCCAGTTTTGCCTGCATCAAACCCTGCCTGATGGCTGCCGGCACCGCCGGCAAAACATTGGCCAGACAATCCAGCGCCATAATTGCCGCCGCCGCGTTCTGCAACTGAAATCCGCCCGGCAAGGCCGGCCGTGGCAACTCCGGGTAATACACCAGATGGCCGCGCAACTGCCAGCTGGCATTGCCAATGGCCTGATACAAATAATCCTCGCCAGCCACCAGCAATTTTGCATGAGTGGTTTTGGCGATTTCGTGCACCGATTGCGGCACACGCAAACCGCCATAAATCACCGGCCTGTTTGCGCGCATGATGCCGGCCTTTTCGCGGGCAATGGTTTCAATGTCTGTTCCCAGCCAGTCGGTGTGATCTATATCCACCGTGGTGATAATTGAAACATCGGCATCTATTACATTCACCGCATCCAGCCGGCCGCCCAGTCCAACTTCGAGAACAGCCACATCAAGTTTATTTTGCGCAAACAAACACAATGCCGCCAGCGTGCCAAATTCAAAATAGGTTAATGCCACATCACCGCGTGCCTGATCCACCGCATCGAATGCCGCACACAATTCTGCGTCACTGATTTCAGCACCGTTGATTCGAATGCGTTCGTTGTAATGAAAAATATGCGGCGAGGTGTAACAGCCAATTTTGTAATTGGCAGCGAGTAACATCGCTTCAAGATACGCCACCGTCGAGCCCTTGCCGTTGGTGCCGGCAACGGTGATGACAGGACAAATGAATTTTGAAGAATAACCAAGGCGTTGCAAAACCGTTTGCACACGATCCAGACCCAGATCAATGGTTTTGGGGTTGAGGGTTTCTTGCCAGGCGAGCCATTGCTGGAGAGCATCAAAACGCATGGCGTTTTACCGAACTCGCATGGCAATCACGGATTTAATAATAATTGCTGGTAATGCAAGGCAGGCACTTGAGAAAAGTCGGCATCATTGGTTAGAAGAAGCGCCTTCCTGGAAATGGCGGTTGCGGCAATAATGGCGTCGGGCAATCTCATTTGATAATCACGCCGCAGCTCAATAGCACACTGCTTTATATCCTTGTCTATATCATAAACCTGAAGATTGGAAATAAATTCTTCCAACCAGATTTTTTGTTCATCAATCAGACCCCGATATGAAAGCAATTCCATTTCAGTAATCACCGAAATAGCATATTCTCCAGGCGGCAAGACTTCAGCCAGCAATCCTTTTTGTAAATAAACAACGGCATTCGTATCCAACAACCGAATCATTTCCATTCATTCCGTGATTGTTTCTGAAATACCAATCCATCAATCGGCCAGTCCACCACGCCAGAGTATGTCATCGGATCAAAATTTTTGCTTTCCTTCTGATCAAGCACAATAATAATTTCATGCTCCCCGGGAACAATACTATCCGGCAACCGAATAGTGACCTGATGATCTTCAGACACAGAACAAATTTGTTTTAATGACAACATAACAACCTCACGCCGCCGGCCTGTTCTGCATCATCGTCATCAAACTCGCAATCTTGTCCCGCATATCCCGCCGATCCACAATCATGTCAATCGCGCCGTGTTCCAGCAAAAACTCGCTGCGCTGGAAACCTTCCGGCAAGGTTTCGCGCACGGTTTGTTCAATCACGCGCGGGCCGGCAAAACCGATCAATGCACCGGGCTCGCCGATATTGATATCGCCGAGCATGGCGAGACTCGCTGACACACCACCCATGGTAGGATCAGTCATCACCGAAATAAACGGCACACCGCGTTTGGACATTTTTTGCAGCACGGCACTGGTTTTGGCCATTTGCATCAGCGAGAACAGGGATTCCTGCATGCGCGCACCGCCGGATGCCGAAAAACATACCAGCGGGATTTTTTTCTCCAGCGCTACATTGGCCGCGCGCACAAATTTTTCACCTACCACCGAACCCATCGAACCGCCCATGAATGAAAAATCAAATGCACAGGCAACCAGCGGAACATTCTTGACGGTGCCGCGCATGGCAACAAGCACATCTTTTTCACCGGTATCACGTTGTGACTGCACAATGCGATCCTTGTATCTTTTCTGGTCCTTGAACTTCAGCATGTCCACCGGTTCAAGATTCGGCGCAATTTCCTCGCGGCCCTCGACATCCAGAAATGCCTCAAGACGGGTACGACCAAACATGCGCATGTGGTGATTGCACTTGGGACACACTTCGAGATTGCGTGTCACTTCTGCGCGATACAACACGGCGCTGCACGAATCACATTTGGTCCACAAGCCTTCCGGCACCGATGCTTTTTTGGTGGTGCCTTCAGTACGAATGCGCGAGGGCATTAATTTTTCAAACCAGCTCATATTTGCACCTTCGAATTAATTCATGATGATCTGAAAAATCATCTCTCAAATTACGTGTAATGTCTCGTTGGTAAGTAGCAAGTTGCAAGGATCAAGTGGCAAGGAAACGCTTTTACTTGCTACTTGAAACTTGTCACCTTGCTACTTTGATGCATCCATGGCTTTACGCATGGATGACAACAACTCACACACCGCCGCCGAAATCTTTTTCGCATCACCGGCATTATCGGCAACACGTTGTACGACGGCACTGCCCACCACTACCGCATCCGCGACAGCCGAAATTCTTTTTGCTGAATCCGCATCACGAATTCCAAAACCCACGCCCACCGGAATCGTGGTGTGTTTGCGAATTTCATTCACTTTTTCAATCACGAGATC
>JAUPMA010000135.1 GCA_030836935.1 Pseudomonadota bacterium
ATTTCCCGGTGCTGGTTCATGAGTTCCATCAGGCTGGATTTTTTCAGGTAGCAGACTTTGGTTTCGTCGAGGGTGACGGCCGTGCTGTTGTGGCTATCGAGGAACATGTCCTCGCAGGCGAGCAGGTCGCCGGGAATGGATACAATCTTGTGGATTTGCTGCCGGCCATCAATCAGGGATTTGTAAACCTTTACCTCGCCCGATACCAGAATGTACAGGTGGTCGCTGGGATTGCCTTCTGCATAAATACAGCTGCGTTTGCCGACGGTTGCGAACTGCATGCATTTCTGCAGGTCAAGCTTGGCATCCAGCGACAGGCCGGAGAAAAAACCGGAATCATCGAGGATGCAGGAAGCGCAGCGCAGGTTTTCAGGTTTGTGCCGGCAGGGACCAGCGGTTTCATCGTAAAGGGGGGCGGCTTTTACAGCGCGGATGGGGTTCACTCTTGCTTCTCCCGCCTGTTTAACAAGGCATACTTTCCATAGCGGGCAATAAAACAGGTTTAAATATGGAAATTACGATAGCCGTTGCTGATCAGTCGGTTTTTTCAGCAATCAGCTGACTGAGCCTTGGCGGGGTCAGTACATGCGACAAAGTCTAATGTGGCCGGATAAAATGTGCCATAACTCAAACGTGGCAGGGCATTGATTTGTGTGGCTGGTCACAGCCGGATTGATGTTGAATCCGGATTTGTCATCCTGAAACGGGTCTTTATAGAAGTGAGCAGCGTATGGCTATCTGGCAGCAGTTACCTGATCTGGAAAAACTCAATCTGCGCGGCAGGAACACAGCGGTTGAGAATCTGGGTATTGTGATCACCGAAGCCGGTGATGATTACCTGAAAGGCACCATGCCGGTGGATCACCGCACCGTGCAGCCGCTGGGATTATTGCATGGCGGTGCTTCGGTATTGTTTGCCGAAAGTCTCGGCAGCATTGCGGCCAATTATTGTGTTGACCGCAACAAGGCCTATTGTGTGGGCATGGAAATAAATGCCAATCATTTGCGCAGCGTCAAGAGCGGAGTGGTTACGGGCATCGCCCGGCCATTGCACCTGGGCGCCACCACCCAGGTCTGGGAAATAAAAATTTATAATCAGGTTGAGAAACTGGTTTGTGTGTCACGTTTAACCGTGGCGGTTGTAAAAAAAACCGAAGGGCCAGTAAAACAGGAAAATCTTTTATGAAAAAACTGGTTGCCGTACTGAATGGCGAATCGCAGATCGAATTTGAACGCAGCCGGCCCCTGTCCGAACGCCAGCAGGAATATCTGGCGGCCATGGATAAAAAAATGGATGAACGTATGGTGCAGGAGACGGGCAATGTTTCAGTGCCGGATTTGCAGCAGAAAGCGCAGTTTGTTGCCAACCAGCTGATTGCTGCCATCAAGTCCGGCAACGAACAGCTGGCCGCTGCAACCCTGTCATGGCTGGCCACGCGCCTGCCGGAATTGCAGCAGGTTTCGGCGGATGATAAAAACGGCCAGATCATTATTCGTTTTATTTACGACAAGCCCTATATCAAGGCGCAGCCGCTTACTTTTGTGAAACGGAATGGCTGAGTATCATGCATGATCATGTCATTGTTGTATTGGGCGCCAGCAATAAACCGGAACGGTTTTCCAATCGCGCCATACGTCTGTTAATGGAATACGGCTACCATGTGATACCGGTGCATCCGAAGCTCGAAAACATCGAAGGACTGGTGGTGAAACACGAGTTGTCCAATATCCCGCGCCAGGTGGATACGCTATCCATGTATGTGGGTTGTGAACGCAGCGCAAGGCTGATTGATGAAATCGTTGCCATGAAACCGGTGCGCGTTATTTTTAATCCGGGTTCGGAATGTGAGGCGCTGGAACTTGCGCTGTACCATAGCGATATTCCATTTGTTCACGATTGCACCTTGATGATGCTGGAACAGGGGCGGTTCTGATTTTAGTTTAAAGTATGAAGCTTAAAGTTTAAGGTTGAGATTTGCTCACTGACCTTGCAACTTTAACCTTTAAACTTTCTCCTTATATGTGAGGTGTCATGCGCTACATCATTCCATTCTCGGAAATCGGTATAAACGATGTTCCCCAGGTAGGCGGAAAAAATGCTTCGCTGGGCGAGATGTACCGAACGCTGTCTTCGTCCGGTATAAAGGTACCCAATGGCTTTGCGACAACCGCAGATGCCTACCGCTATTTTATTGATCAGAATCATTTGCGTGATCGTATTGCAAAATGTTTGCAGGACATGGATCAGCATGACATCAAATCACTGACAAGTACCGGCAAACAGATCCGCAGCTGGATACTGCACGCCGAAATTCCGCCTGATCTTGAAGAAGCGATTGCTGATGGTTATCGCAAACTGGAACAGGAATACGGTGAATCGGCTGATGTGGCGGTACGCAGTTCGGCAACGGCTGAAGATCTGGCGCATGCATCGTTTGCCGGCCAGCAGGAAACTTATCTCAATATCTCCGGACGGCGTAATTTGCTGCTCACCTGCAAGCGGGTGTTTGCATCGCTGTTTACCGATCGTGCCATTTCCTATCGCCAGCATCAGGGATTTGAACATATGGATGTGGCCTTGTCTGTTGGTGTGCAGAAAATGGTGCGTGCAGACAGCGGTGCATCCGGCGTGATGTTTACGCTGGATACGGAATCCGGTTTTCGTGATGTGGTGTTTATCAATGCGTCGTACGGTCTGGGTGAAAACATTGTGCAGGGCGCGGTGAATCCGGATGAATTTTATGTTTTCAAGCCAACACTCATGACCGGCTACCGGCCAATCCTGCGTCGTCATCTTGGTGAGAAAGCCATAAAAATGGTGTACGCACGCGATACCACAGCCGGGTTGTCAACACACAATGTGCGTGTCATGGAATCCGAGCGTAAACAGTTTTGCCTGAATGATGATGAGGTGCTGCAACTGGCGCGTTATGCCGTGGCAATTGAGCAGCACTATGACCGGCCCATGGATATTGAATGGGCGAAAGACGGAAATTCCGGCGAGCTGTTTATACTGCAGGCACGACCGGAAACTGTGCAGTCACAAAAATCCGTGCTGCAACAGGAAATGTTCAGATTGCAGAAAAAAGGCGAAGTGCTGGTAAAAGGCAAGAGCGTGGGCAAGCGCATTGCATCGGGCAAGGCCTGCGTGATGCTCGATGCTGCTGATATGCACAAGTTGCAACCGGGTGATGTGCTGGTCACCGATATTACGGATCCGGACTGGGAACCGGTGATGAAAAAAGCCTCGGCCATTGTGACCAATCGTGGTGGCCGCACCTGTCATGCTGCAATCATCGCGCGCGAAATGGGAATTCCGGCGGTTGTGGGCTGTGGTGATGCTACATCGTTAATACAAACCGGGCAGTCTGTTACCGTTTCCTGTGCCGAAGGTGATGATGGTTTTGTTTACGCAGGCGAGCTTCCTTATCGTGTCGAGACACTGGATGTTTCGAATATGCAAAAGCCGCAGACACGCATCATGCTGAATCTGGCGAATCCCGAAACAGCGTTTGAAGCGTCGCAATTACCCGTGGATGGTGTGGGTCTGGCGCGCATTGAATTTATCATCAATAACAGTATTCGTGTACATCCGCGTGCCTTGATGGATTTTGCAAAACTGGATGTGGTATTACAGAAAAAAATCAACGATATTATTTCCGGCTATTCCGATGCCAGGATTTTTTATGTCAATAAACTGGCAGAAGGC
>JAUPMA010000136.1 GCA_030836935.1 Pseudomonadota bacterium
CATATTCTGTGGCGCGATTTGCAGGAAGGCCTGCTCAATCAACTGCCGGTTCAGGCAAGCATACTGGATGCCGGTGGCGGCATCGGGCAGTTGTCGCAACGTCTGGGAAAACTTGGTCATCGCATTACGCTGTGCGAAATTTCCGGCGACATGCTCAAACTTGCGCGCGACAGTTTTGCAGCAGACTGCCCGGAAGTGTCTGTACAGTTTGTGCATTGTCCGGTGCAGGAACTGTCCTCAAAAATTGACGGCCAGTTTGATGCGGTGTTGTGCCATGCCGTACTCGAATGGCTGGCTACACCGCGCGAAACGCTTGCCGGGTTATTGCAGCATCTGAAACCGGGCGGTTATCTCAGTCTTGCATTTTATAACAGGCATTCACTGGTGTATCGTAACTTGTTGCGCGGCAATTTTCGCAAAATCATTAACGGAGACTGGCGTGGTGATCCCGGCAGTCTGACGCCAACGCATGCGTTATTTCCGGATGATGTGATGGGATGGCTGCGTGAATTGGATTACAATATTTCGTTGCACAGTGGTATTCGCGTGTTTTCGGATTATCTGGAAAAAAACAGAAAAGAGCCGCTTCAACTGGCCGATATTATTGAAATGGAATTACGTTTCAGTCGCACAGAACCTTATCGTTCACTGGGACGATATATTCATCTGCTGGCGCGTAAACCGCTATAAGAAGTGAGAACAATGATTTTTAATTTTGAACGCTGCATACCTGTTGACTGGTTTGGCAGTATGACTGGTCTGGCGGGTGCCGCCATGCTGGCATCGAACACTTTCATTTCGCCCTATGGCTGGGTGATGTTTTTTCTTTCAAATATTGCGTGGATTACGCATGGAGTAAAAACCAGAACCTGGGCTCTGGTTCTGATGCAATCCGGTTTTATCATTACATCAACGGTTGGTATTGTGCGCTGGGTGCTTTGATGCGAATTCATTTTTTGTACGAATGCAGTAACGGAAGTGAATCTTTTACTAACAGCTTGTTGAAAAACGTTTTCGAGGCCGCCGATGCAAGGCAGAAACGGGCGAAAAAGCGGAGTTTACACACAGAGTAAATGAGCATTTTTAGCCCGTTTTTAACGCAGCAGTGGCAACGCAGACAGTTTTTCAACAAGCTGCTAAAAATTATCCGGTTAATATCCGTGGCCAGCTGGCATAAACAGAATCGGTTTCAACCGGTTCAATGGTCACGATGTAAACCCGCTGTTCATTTTTTTCGCGGGCAACCAATCCCTGTATCCATTTGCCTTTTGGAATATCGAACCAGTGGCCGCGGCCTTCTATATCTGTTTGCATGAATTGTGTAATCGGTAATTTCACCGGCTTTGGAAACCAGCGATCCCAGCGCCCGGCGTAAATGGCATCCAGTGCCACGGTTGCGCCTCTGGGCAACACACCCTGTTGTTCGATGCGACGCCCCCATGGAATTAGCAACACATCATTATTTTTTGATTTAACCGGCAAGGTGGACTTGGGATTTTGAAAATACCAACGCATATCCTGTCCATGGTACACGTACAACACAGCGGTACACATTGTTAATTACCAGAAATATTTCAGTTGCCAAGAATCGTCTCGCGATGACCAAAAGGTTTCCACGCCGGTGCAATTACATTGGGCATGGTGGAACGTTTGAGTAATGGCGCCGGTGCCAGTGCAAATTCGCCGTAGCGTTTATTGATGGCATCGCGCACACGCAACAGTTTTTCAGTTTGCAGGGAATAGTGGCTGAACATATCCAGTTGATTGCCGGTTTGTTTCGGATCGAGTGCGGTAACCTGTACCTGGAATATACCTTCGCCACGCCATTGTTCACGGAGCAGCTGATGCGCGAGTTTCATGATGTGGCGCGCATTATTGGTGGGCGTTTCGCAGCGTGACTTGCTGGCGAGCCAGCCATCCTTGCTGCGCAGGCCGATAAAAAATGTCTGCGCCTGCAACTGATGGCGGCGCAAACGCGCGGCTACTTTTTCCGCCATGTGCAGCAAATACATTTCGAGTATTTTCGTGTCGCGTGTATTGGGCGGCATTATCTTGCCGTGGCCGATGGATTTGGGTTGTGCTACATCCTGATGCAATCCATCCGGATCCAGCCCCTGGCACATGAGCCAGATGCGCCGGCCCGGATTGCCAAAGCGTTGCGCCAGCACACTGATGGGAATATGCCGCATGTCACCGCAAACGTGCACACCGTGTTGCGCGAGAAAACCCCCGATTCCCCCGGCAATGCCGCACAGTTCTGTCACCGCTACATTTTTCAGGGTCTCGCGTGCCTGCCACGGTGGAATCACTGTCAGGCCATCGGGCTTGTTCAGCTTGGCTGCATATTTCGCTGTGGTTTTGTCGCCACTCACGCCAATGGAGCAACACAGTCCTGAGGCTTCAAATACCTTGCGTTTTACCTGCCTGGCAATTTCTTCGGGGGTGCCGAGTAAACGCTGCACTCTGGTCACATCCAGAAAGGCTTCATCCACGCTGAAGATTTCAATATCCGGCGTGATGTCTTCCAGTGCGCGCATGATGCGTGACGATACGGCGGCGTAACGCTGCGGCCGCGCCGCCACCTGAATGAAATCCGGACACAGCTTTTTGGCATCTTTCAGCCGCATGCCGGTTTTGATGCCTTTCATTCGTGCTTCGTACGAGCAGGTAATGATGCAGGTTCCGGTTTTGCCGTTGGTGATGCCGATGGCGCGGCCCTGCCACTCGGGGTGATCGGCCTGTTCAATCGAGGCAAAGAAGGCATTCATGTCCACCAGAATGATGGCGCGGTTCCAGTGGGTCTGGTGCTGCGGTGTCGTGGGGTAGAAGCTCATGATAATGACCTGCTGCGGAAAACGTCTGGTCAGGTCATAATAGAGAACAAAAAGAGAACATTCAAGGGCGAAAGGCTAATATTTA
>JAUPMA010000137.1 GCA_030836935.1 Pseudomonadota bacterium
ACCATCACCCGCCGGTTCATGCGCCGGCCTTCTTCAGTCTGGTTGCTGGCAGACGGATGGTCTTCGCCAAAACTCTGCCGCCTGATCTGGCCGGGTGACACGCCCCTGGCCAGCAAGTGCTTTTCGACAGCATGCACACGCCGCTGTGACAAGATTTTGTTATATGTCTTGCTGCCGACATCGTCGGTATGCCCGCGCAAGTCAATGCGGAGTTTTTTGTCGTGATGCGCATACAGGGCGAGGGTATCAAGCCGTTGTCTGGCATCTTCATCCAGACTGTATTTGTTCTCACCGAATTCGACAATTACATCTTTCAGATCTGCCGCGCCATAAGGCAGGAGCTGGCCAATGCATTGCTGAAATTCGGGAAGCTTGTCGTGAAATCTGGCTGATGAAAGGGAAACGAACACATCATCCTGCTGATCGGCCCAATCCTTGTATTGCAATGTCGGCAACATGCCCGCATCAAGTTCATACAGCATGCGTTGCGCCAGATTGCGTCCAACATAAAACGGTATCTTGCCTCGCGACAGCGCCAGTTGCCCAAGTTCCTTCGGCGTGCCGGGTTTCCAGAACGGCGGTATGGATGTCATGCTGGCTGCGCTGTCACGTACCGGCGGATCAAACACACTGACTTCAAACGCCAGCTCGCCACCGGCAGAATACACAAACCGGCCCTCGCCATAACGCGGTATCGCATGGCGCAACTCGCAACGAACGGGAGATGACTTGACTTGCCACTCTGATTCTTCAATATCGGCCACATAAATCATCACCGCCTGCGCCGGCATTGGCTGTCCCATGATCAACATGGGCATGAGCATTACAGTCAGTAATATACGTGGCGACATGTTGGCGGGAGATATTCAGGGTGACAGCGAGATTAGCGGCAAAACCGGCAGAAACTTTAGAGCGGCCCTCACTGTTCGTAGCTGATCCGCAAAATGGTGTACATCATTTCACCACCGGGGGTTTGCACGGTGACTTCATCATCCACCTGCTTGCGCATGAGCGCCCTGGCCACCGGCGAGTCCATGCTGATGCAGCCCGTGGCGGGATCAAATTCATCCGGCCCGACAATGCGGTAACGCATCACTTTGCCGTCATCACTCTCCAGCTCCACCCAGGCACCAAAAAATATGCGCGCGGGATCAGATGGTTTATCGGTTACTACTTTAAGTTCTTCGACACGTTTGGATAAATAACGCACACGGCGGTCGATTTCACGCAATTCCTTTTTGCGATAAATATATTCAGCATTCTCCGAGCGGTCACCTTCAGCCGCCGCCGCCGATAACGCACGCACCACTTCCGGCCGACGCTTGTGCCACAAATATTCCAGCTCATCGTCGAGACGTTTTTTACCAGCTGGTGTGATGTAACAAGAAGACATAAAAAAGTAGCAAGTTTCCAGGTAGCAAGTGGCAAGGAAAGGCTTTTACTTGCCACTTGAACCTTGCTACTTGTCGCTTTATAAAAATAAAAAAGGGTGCCGAAGCACCCCTCAAATTGTGTAACCTGATTATTATTGTTGTTCATCTGTCACCCGGATCGGGTCGGGCAACTCAATCTTCATAACGGATCAGGATATCTTTCACCAGCCCGCTGCGCACAATGTCGTCGCGACAGAATTCGTGGACGTATACTGATGCAACACCACGCAATCTGTCAATGGCATCCTGCAATCCGGATGCATTGCCGATATCAGATTGCTTGATATCACCATTCACCACCACGCGGCAATTTTCACCGATGCGCGTTAAAAACATTTTCAGCTGCGCCCGGGTGCAATTTTGCGCTTCATCCAGCACCACGAATGCATCGTTGAATGTTTTGCCACGCAAATAAGCCAGCGGTGATACAACAATACGGCCATTCTTCAGCCCGCAATCAACAGCACCACGGCCCAGCCGCTCGTTCAGGCAATCACGAAATGCATCGAAATAGGGATCAAATTTTTCGTGCAGATCGCCCGGCAAGAACCCCATGCTTTCTCCCGCCTCAACAGCGGGGCGACTGATGATGATACGTTCGATACGCCTGGCTTCCAGTTCTTCCGCCGCCAGTGCGCCGGCACAATAACTTTTGCCGGTACCGGCGGGGCCAATACCAAACGTGAGCTTGTGCGCCTTGATGGCGGCGACGTATTGATTCTGGGAAGAGGTTCTGGCTTTGAAGGGAGTAGCGCGGTACTGATGGATTTGTGTGTCGATGTGTGGAGCGTATGACTGCATATCAATGACAACGGAGTCATGAGGGCCTCGCTTGCGCGAGTGTTTTATTGCCTTTCTTTCAGCGGTTGATCTCTTGGCCATATTTCACCTTCTGGTTTGTTGAACAAGCATCAGGTTCCGGTTTTTTTCTTATGGCTACACCTCCGTTATTTCTTGCAATTGCGTGCTTTATAGAAAAGCCGAATCCTCCGGTCAAGTGTCAACGCAAGTATTCATAAAAAATTTACATTTGATACCGCAATTTCCGTGAATGCCTTTACTCTGGAAAACGGGCGTGATATTTTGAAAATCCGCTA
>JAUPMA010000138.1 GCA_030836935.1 Pseudomonadota bacterium
CGGCAAACAATATACTGAACGGCATCCCTTGCTGGTTATTGCCGAACGCAACTGGATTGATCAGCGTGACGGAAAATCCCTGCTGAATATTGAAACGCTTACCACATGGCTGGCACAGAAGGTGGGTATGCCGTATCACCGCATTGATCCGCTGAAAATCGAGGTAGCCAAGGTGACTGCCCTGATGTCCTACGCCTATGCGGCGCGTTTCAATATTTTACCGGTTATGGTGGAAGCCGATTGTGTGACGGTGGCTACAGCTGAACCATTTGAGAGGGAATGGGAACAGGAGCTGTCACGCATCAAGAATAAAACTTTCAAGCGAGTAATTACCAACCCGGATGACATTGCGCGTTATTTGCTGGAGTTTTATACCGTTTCCAGATCGGTATCCGGTGCGCAGCATGATAATAATCTGGCGGTGACCAGTAATATCGGCAATCTCGAATCGTTGATGGAGCTGGGCAAGGCCGGAAAACTGGATGCCAATGATTCGCACATCATCAATATTGTGGACTGGTTATTCCAGTACGCATTTGACCAGCGTGCCAGTGATATTCATCTTGAGCCGCGGCGCGAATACGGCAATGTGCGTTTTCGCATAGATGGCGTCATGCATCAGGTTTACCAGATTCCGACACAGGTGATGGCGGCGGTTGCCAGCCGTATCAAAATTATCGGGCGCATGGATGTGGCAGAAAAACGCCGGCCGCAGGATGGCCGTTTGAAAACACGCACACCAGACGGTAATGAAGTGGAATTGCGTTTGTCCACCATGCCCACAGCTTTTGGTGAAAAACTGGTGATGCGTATTTTTGATCCGGAAGTGCTGGTAAAAAATTTCCGCGAGCTGGGTTTTGGTTCGAGTGACGAGGAACGCTGGCAACAGATGATTGCCCAGCCTAACGGAATTATTCTGGTAACCGGGCCAACTGGTTCCGGTAAAACCACAACGCTGTATTCCACGCTCAAATTGCTGGCGAAACCGGAAGTGAATGTGTGCACTGTGGAAGATCCGATCGAGCAGGTTGATCCGGGTTTTAACCAGATGCAGGTGCAAAAAAATATTGATCTGGATTTTGCAAGTGGTGTGCGCACCCTGATGCGACAGGATCCCGACATTATCATGATTGGTGAAATCCGTGACGCTGAAACAGCCGATGTTGCCATTCAGGCCGCATTAACCGGTCACCTGGTGTTGTCCACCTTGCACACCAACGATGCGCCCAGTGCGGTGACGCGATTGCTGGATATTGGCGTGCCTTCCTATCTGATCCAGTCCACGGTGCTGGGCATAATGGCGCAGCGTCTGGTGCGTACATTGTGTCCGCATTGCAAACAGCCGGCCGAAATTACCGAGAACACCTGGGCACAGCTGGTGCGTCCCTGGAAACCGGCCAGGCCGGCGCAGGTATTCAAACCGGTGGGCTGTCTGGAATGCCGCAATACCGGTTATCTCGGACGTGTCGGCATTTATGAAATGTTTACTTTCTCGCAGGAAATCAAACGGCTGATTACAGATAATTGCGACGTAAATCTGTTGCGTGCGCAGGCGGTGAAGGAAGGCATGCGTTCACTGCGGTTGAGCGGTGCGCAGAAAGTGGCGAATGGCATCACCACCATTGAAGAAGTCTTGCGTGTGGCACCGCCACCGATTGAAAACTGATGGCGGGAATAAAAAACGGGTAATTTGCATTACCCGTTTCGTCAACAGCCGGTTTATTTCTTGCCGGAAACCGGACAGGTGTTCAGGCCCAGCAAGGGATAAAGCGGACAAAAACCGAACAGGCCAGTCAATAAAGGCAGCAGGCCGACCAGTCCCCACATGGTTTTCGGACCAACAAATACCAGGCTGAGCAGTACCAGGCCGGCGACGATGCGCAGAATCTTGTCTATACCACCTACGTTTTTCATGTGTTTCTCCTCAGTTGATGACGCGGACAGTATCAACAGTTGAATATTCCGGTTCAGTGATCAAGTCACACCAGCGGCGTGCGTGCCAGATTTTCCAGCTCGCGTGTATTGGTAAGTTCAATGCTGCCGCGTTGCAGGGTCACCCATCCACGGCGTTCAAATTCCTTGAGCTGGCGACTGATCACTTCACGGGCGCTGCCCAGTTCGGCGGCCAGATCCTGATGCGTGGTGTGGATGGTCATTTCGCCTATGGCATGTTGCAGCAGGGTTTTGGCAAGACGTGCATCAATGCGGCCAAAACTGATTTCTTCCACCAGTGTGATAATGTCAGTCAGCCGCTGGCTGTAACTGTCAAATACCATGCGGCGAAAATCAGCCGATTGTTCCAGGCCCTTGTTGAAATCGTCGCGGCTGATAACCAGCGCCCTGATTTCGGTTTCGGTAACGCCTTCGGCTGGATATTTGTTGTTGGTGAACAAACAGGTTGTGGTGAGTGTGCAGGATTCGCCGCCACCTACACGATAGAGCACAATTTCCCGCCCGTTTTCGGCGCGGGTGAAAACCTTTATCGAACCCTGTTGCAGCAAAATATAATTCTGGCAACTATCGCCCTGGCGAAACACAGTGGTGTCGGGTGGCAAGGTAATGTGGCCGGCGTGCTGCAAAATGCTTTTGCCGGTTTCGTCACGGATTGGTGCCACAGGTTTCATGCCTTGTACCAGCGGTTGAACAGGGCGTCGAGTACCTTGTCGGCATAAGCGCGTGAACGGGTATAGCCATTGTAGCGACCGAGTGCGCGCCGTAAATCACCATTATCCATGTCAAGATAATAACGCAGGATGGTGCAGCCCAGCCGCAGGTTGGTGTGTGAATGAATCAGGTTGTCATTCGGGTGGCCGATTTCATCCAGCCAGAATGGCATGATTTGCATCAGTCCCTGCGCGCCGGCGCTTGACACGGCATAGCGGTCAAATTTCGATTCAACATCGATGACGGCAAGAACCAGTTCGGGAGTCAGTTTTGCGCGTGCGGCTTCCTGATGGATCAGGCGCAGCAAAAGCAGGCGTTCTTCGGTATCGGTCAGGCGTTTTTGCAAGCGCGTGGACATGTCGAGCAGCCAGACTTCTGCTTCAAATCGATCCTGAAAACTGCTGGCTTCGTTAATGGCTGCAATCAGCCGCTCGCGCAGTTCCGGATCGGGCCGTTCCGGATTTTTGGCCAGAATACTGGTCGAAAAAATCAGGGTTAACAGAATCAGCAGGCTGTTTTTCATGAGCCGATTCTAGCAGCCATCTGTGCGAAATTATCAGATAGCGGTTGTTCTGTGCCGGGCAACTTCAGGTGAGGCGGAAACCGGACAGAAATAAATATTTGTCACCCGATATCGGATGTGGACTGGATTCAGGGAAATGAAAAAAATCCGCTCCCGATATTTTTTGTCCGCCGATTTGCGGATGTGCCCGGCTATCCGGTCTGGTTAGGCGAGGCCGGGCTGGCAGTTTTCATCAACAGCAGAACAAGACTGAACGTTGTAATCCAGGCCGCCAGTGCAATACCGCTGGGCCGTGACTGATAACCGGTTAATGTATGGGCCAGCTGGCCGATAACGGAATGCTCGTCAAGCAACCAGCTGCTGTCCCACATTGCCGGTGTGATGGCAGGCAAAATGCCGGCCTGTTCCAGAAAACCAGCGGCACTGGCGGCCAAACCTGCGGCCAGCAATAGAATCATCCAGCCGGTTATCCGGAAAAAGTGGCGCAAGGGAATGCGCAGCATGCCGGAATACATGGCTGCACCGATCATTGTGCCGCCTGCAAGGCCGAGCAGGCTGCCGCCAATCAAGCCGGTTGCTGCTTCACCGCTCATGGCTATGCCATTTAAAAATAAAACAATTTCTGCACCTTCGCGCAGTACGGCCAGTGCGATGGCGGAAGCCAGTGCGGCCATGGGAAGTTTGTCCTCGCTCACGCCCTGGCCGACAGCTTTCATTTGTTGCGCCAGTTCCCTGCCGTGCGCAGCTATCCAGATGTTGTGCCAGGCCAGCATGAGAACAGCGGCGAGCAGGACACTGGCGTTGAAAATTTCCTGGCCCATTCCTTCCATCAAAGCGGAAATAACATCGGCAAAGTACGCCACCAGTATGGCGCCCAGGATGCCGGTTACAACCCCGGCGCTCACCCACAGACCACGATAATGCACGCCGCGGGTGGCGGCCAGAATAATGGTGATAATGAGTGCCGCTTCCAGCACTTCCC